>NZ_CALIND010000120.1:0-5998 GCF_938045175.1 uncultured Tepidimonas sp. | reverse complement strand
GCACGCCAATCCAGGCGTGCCAGGCCAGGGCCACCACCACCGAGAAGGTGAGGAATTTCATCCACGGCGCGGCGAAGATGCCCGCCCATGCCTCGTAACCGATGGGGCCGGGGGTGAAGATGACTTGCGCCAGCAGGATGACCGTAAAGAGCGCCATCAGCACCGCCGTGGCGCGCTGCACGAGCCAATCGCGCAGGCCGTAGTGGGCGCCGGTGACGACGCGCTTGGAGCCGTAGTTGACTGCCATTGTGATTACTCCGTCGAAAACGATCAGTACAGGCCGAACAGCTTGGCGCCGAGGATGGCCGTCAGGCCCAGGCTGAGCACCAGCGTGACGATGGCCGAGGAGCGGCCGTAGGCTTTGTCCACCTTGTGGGTGGCGTCCATGATGAGGTGGCGCACGCCGGCGCAGAAGTGGTGCAGGTAGGCCCAGATCAGGGCCAGCGCGACCAGCTTGACGAACCAGCCGGGCACGAAGCCGATCCCCGCCGCGAAGGCGGCCGTGAACGTGCCGTACGACAGCTCGGACGACAGCGAGGTGTCCATCATCCAGACCACGAACGGCAGCAGCAGGAACATCAGCGCGCCGCTGACGCGGTGCAGGATCGACACCCAGCCCGCGGCCGGGAGTCGGTAGGTCGTGAGGTCCTTGAAGGCGTTGATGTTGCGGAACTCGGGCCGTGCAGTGCGCAGGGGCGTCATGGGGGGGTTCTCCTGGGAGTCTTGGGGTTCCACCGTCGCCGCCGTGATGGCCGTGGGCGGGCGGCGAGTGCTCGATGATGGATCCGATCACTGACGAGGAACTGTCACATTCTATTGCAATGCAGCATCGATCAGGGTCTTTGGGGTTGGGGGTTGCTCAGCTGAGCTCGTTGCGGTAGTGGTGTCGGTCGGTTCGGTACAGGCCTCGGCGCAGCTCCATCGGCACGCCGTTGTAGGTGTAGGCCAGCCGCTCCACGCTCAGCAGCGTGGTGCCAGGCGCGACCTGCAAGCGCTCGGCCGCGGTGTCGCTGGCGGCGACGGCTTTGATGCGTTCTTCGGCGCGCACCATGCGCACGCCGAATTGGGTCTCGAACAAGGCGTACATGGGGCCGGCGTGGGCGACCAGGGTCTCCAGGGTCAGGCCACGGAAAGCGGTGCCCGGCAGCCACAGATCCTCGAGGATGGTGGGGGTGCCCTGAAACGACAGCACGCGGCTGACTTGGACGACGGGGTCGCCGCTGCGTAGCTGCAACGCCGCCGCTACCTCGGCGTTGGCGCGCACGCGGCGGCAGCCGAGTATGTCGCGCGTGGCGGGGCCAACGCTCTCGACCGTGCCCTCATCGGGGTGCAAGCGCAAAAAGCGGTACTGGATGTGCTGCTCAGCATGGGTGGCCACGAACGTGCCCTTGCCCTGGCGGCGCAGCAGCAGGTTGTCTGCCGCCAGCTCGTCGATCGCCTTGCGCACCGTGCCTTGGCTGACCTTGAAGCGCGTGGCGAGCTCGACCTCGCTGGGGATGAGGTCACCCGGTTTCCATTCGCCGGCTTGCAGGCTCTGCAGGATCAGCGCCTTGATTTGCTGGTAGAGCGGGCTGAACGCCGGCGTGGGTGATGTGGCCAGTGGTGCAGCAGCGGACGCACCCTCCGCAGGGGCGGGTGGCGCCATGGGCTTGACGGTCTGACCATCGGGTTTCATGGATGCAATCATATCTTATATAAGACATAAGACAAATTGACGCTGCGGGTTTACCACAGTACACTCGGGCCTATTCCTCGTCACTTCCCCCTATGGAGAACCCCATGAGCAAAAAGCCCGTCCGCGTCGCCGTCACCGGTGCTGCCGGCCAAATCGGTTACGCCCTGCTGTTTCGCATCGCCTCTGGCGAGATGCTTGGCAAGGACCAGCCGGTCATCCTGCAGCTGCTGGAGATCCCGGACGAGAAGGCCCAAAAGGCCCTCAAAGGCGTGATGATGGAGCTGGAGGACTGCGCGTTCCCGCTGCTGGCCGGCATGGAGGCGCACAGCGATGCGCGCACCGCGTTCAAGGACACCGACTACGCGCTGCTGGTGGGCGCGCGTCCGCGCGGCCCCGGCATGGAGCGCAAGGACCTGCTGTCGGCCAACGCGCAAATCTTCACCGCCCAGGGGCGCGCGCTCAACGAGTCGGCCAGCCGCAACGTCAAGGTGCTGGTGGTGGGCAACCCGGCCAACACCAACGCCTACATCGCTATGAAGTCGGCCCCCGATCTGCCGGCCAAGAACTTCACCGCCATGCTGCGCCTGGACCACAACCGGGCGCTGTCGCAGATCGCAGCCAAGACCGGCAAACCGGTCTCCAGCATCGAAAAGCTGTGCGTCTGGGGCAACCACTCGCCCACCATGTACGCTGACTACCGCTTCGCCACCATCGAGGGGCAGTCGGTCAAGGACATGATCAACGATGAGGATTGGAACCGCAACGTGTTCCTGCCCACTGTTGGCAAGCGCGGCGCGGCCATCATCGAGGCGCGCGGCCTGTCGTCCGCCGCGTCGGCGGCCAACGCCGCCATCGACCACATGCGCGACTGGGCGCTGGGCACCAACGGCAAGTGGGTGACCATGGGCATTCCGTCGCAGGGCTGGTATGGCATCCCGAAGGAGGTCATGTTCGGCTTCCCCGTCACCTGCGCCAACGGTGAATACACCGTCGTCGAGGGCCTGCCCATCGACGAGTTCAGCCAGCAGTGCCTGAACAAGACCCTGGCCGAGCTGGAGGAAGAGCGCCAGGGTGTCGCGCACCTGATCTGACCCCTCCACTGCATGCGCAGCCGCCCCATGACCCACGCCCGAGCCACGAAAGCACCGCACCCGCGCGACGTGCTGCTGGGGGCGCAGGCGGGGGCGGTGGCGTTGCCCGTGTGCGATCACTACGCCGGGGTCGAGGCGCGCATGCGCAAGAGCCTGGCGCTGCAGGCGCAGTGGGCCGCCGAGCGCGGCGCGTGCCCGTTCGACGTGACGCTGGATTGCGAGGACGGCGCGCCGGTGGGCGGCGAAGCCGAGCACGCGGCGCTGGTGGTGGCGCTGGTGCAGGGGTTGGACTGGTCGGCCCCGGTGCGGCCGCGCGTCGGCGTGCGGGTGCACCCGGTGGATCATCCGGCCTTCGAGGCAGACGTGGCGACCATCGTCGGTGCCGTGGGGGATCGGCTCACGCACGTGATGTGCCCCAAGGTCGAGTCAGTGGCCGACGTCGAGCGCGCCGCGGCCGCGCTGGACGCTGCGGGCGCGCCCGCGCTGGCGCTGCACGTGCTCATCGAGTCGCCCGCGGCCGTGCATCGGGCGTTCGACATCGCGGCGCACCCGCGCGTCGTGTCGCTGAGCTTCGGGTTGATGGACTTCGTCTCGGCGCATGGCGGGGCCATCCCAGCCGAGGCGATGGCGCTGCCCGGGCAGTTCGAGCACCCGCTGGTGCGGCGGGCCAAGCTCGAGATCGCCAGCGCCGCGCATGCGCACGGCAAGGTGCCGTCGCACTGCGTGGTGACCGAGTTTCGCGACCGCGACGCGGTGCGCGCGGCGGCGCGGCGCGCGGCGCGCGAGTTCGGCTACACCCGCATGTGGAGCATCCACCCCGACCAGATCGAGCCCATCGTGCAGGCCTTCCAGCCCAGCGAGCAAGCGGTCGCCACTGCGGCCGAGATCATCGTGCAGGCGGCGGCGGCCGACTGGGCGCCGATATCGCATCAAGGGCATTTGCACGACCGCGCGTCTTTCCGTTACTTTTGGCAGGTGCTCGAGCGCGCCCACGCCACCGGCGTGCCGCTGCCCGAGTCGGTGCGCGGCTACTTTTCTTGACACCTTTTCTTCGGAGCACTCACCATGTTGCAAGCCTACCGTGACCATGTGGCCGAGCGCGCGGCGCTGGGCATCCCGCCGCTGCCGCTCAACGCGCAGCAGACCGCCGACCTGATCGAGCTCATCAAAAACCCGCCCGCCGGGGAAGACCCGCAGTTCCTGGTCGACCTGTTGACGCACCGCGTGCCGCCCGGGGTGGACGACGCGGCCAAGGTCAAGGCCAGTTTCCTCGCTGCCGTCGCCCACGGCGACATTTCGGTGGACCTGATCAGCAAGGCCAAGGCCACCGAGCTGCTGGGCACGATGGTGGGGGGCTACAACGTCAAGCCGCTCATCGACCTGCTCGACGATGCCGAGGTGGCGCCCATCGCCGCCGAGGGCCTGAAGAAAACCCTGCTCATGTTCGACGCCTTCCACGACGTGGTGGAGAAGGTGCAGGCGGGCAACCCCCATGCCAAAGCCGTGATGCAGAGCTGGGCCGATGCCGAGTGGTTCTTGTCGCGCCCCGAAGTGCCGCACAAGATCACGGTGACCGCGTTCAAGGTGCCGGGTGAGACCAATACCGACGACCTGTCGCCCGCGCCCGACGCCTGGAGCCGCCCGGACATCCCGCTGCACGCGCTGGCGATGCTGAAGAACAAGCGCCCGGACGCGCCGTTCGAGCCCGACGAGGACGGCAAGCGTGGGCCCATCAGCGTCATCGAGCGCCTCAAGCAAAAAGGCCATCTGGTGGCCTACGTGGGGGACGTGGTCGGCACCGGCTCCAGCCGCAAGTCGGCCACCAACAGCGTCATCTGGCACACGGGCTTCGACATCCCGTTCGTGCCCAACAAGCGCTATGGCGGCATCACCCTGGGCGGCAAGATCGCGCCGATCTTCTTCAACACGCAAGAAGACTCCGGCTCGCTGCCGATCGAGGTCGACGTCAGCGGCATCGACTTCGGTGACGTCATCGACATCTACCCCTACGAGGGCAAGATCGAGAAAAACGGCACCGTCATCGCCACCTTCCAGCTCAAGAGCGAGGTGCTGCTCGATGAGGTGCGCGCCGGCGGGCGCATCAACCTCATCATCGGCCGCGGGCTGACGGCCAAGGCGCGGGAGTTCTTGGGCCTGCCCGCCTCGACCGTGTTTCGCCTGCCCAAGGCGCCGCAAGACAGCGGCAAGGGCTATACGCTCGCGCAAAAGATGGTCGGCCGTGCCTGCGGGCTGCCCGAGGGCAAGGGCATCCGCCCCGGCACCTACTGCGAGCCGCGCATGACCACCGTCGGAAGCCAAGATACCACTGGCCCGATGACGCGCGACGAGCTCAAGGACCTGGCGTGCCTGGGTTTCTCGGCCGATCTGGTGATGCAGTCGTTCTGCCACACCGCGGCTTACCCGAAGCCGGTGGACGTCAAGATGCACCGCGAGCTGCCCGCCTTCATCAGCAGCCGCGGCGGCGTCAGCCTGCGCCCGGGTGACGGCGTCATCCACTCGTGGCTCAACCGCATGCTGCTGCCCGATACCGTGGGCACGGGCGGCGACTCGCACACGCGCTTCCCCATCGGCATCAGCTTCCCCGCCGGCTCGGGCCTGGTGGCGTTTGCCGCGGCCACCGGCGTCATGCCGCTGGACATGCCCGAGTCGGTGCTGGTGCGCTTCAAGGGCCAGATGCAGCCGGGCATCACGCTGCGTGATTTGGTGCACGCCATTCCCTATTACGCCATCAAGCAAGGGCTGCTGACGGTCGAGAAGAAGGGCAAGAAAAATATCTTCTCCGGCCGCATCCTCGAGATCGAAGGCCTGCCGCATCTGAAAGTGGAGCAGGCGTTCGAGCTGTCGGACGCGTCGGCCGAACGTTCGGCGGCGGGCTGCACGATCAAGCTCGACAAGGAACCCATCATCGAGTACCTGAAGTCGAACATCGTGTTGCTCAAGAACATGATCGCCGACGGCTACCAGGACGCGCGCACGCTGGCACGCCGCATCAAGGCCATGGAGGCGTGGCTGGCCAACCCGCAGCTGCTCGAAGCCGACCCCGACGCCGAGTACGCCGCGGTCATCGAGATCGACCTCAACGAGATCAAGGAGCCCATCCTGTGCTGCCCGAACGACCCGGACGACGCGCGGCCGCTGTCCGAAGTGGCGGGCACTAAGATCGACGAGGCGTTCATCGGCTCGTGCATGACCAACATCGGGCACTTCCGCG
>NZ_CALIND010000119.1:0-2909 GCF_938045175.1 uncultured Tepidimonas sp. | reverse complement strand
ACATAGGGCTTGAACCCTTGCATGGGGAAGTGGTACTGCAGCGTCAGCGTAGGGGGTAAGTGCTTGAGCGTGCCGATCTGCGTGCCCGCCAACGATACCCGCTGTTTTTGCGGCACCGTCAGGATGAGTTCTGCCGCGATGTTGGGCGTGAAGAAGTAGCTGAAATCAGCCTCGGGCAACCACTTGCTATTGATCGACACCGGTACGGCGGGATTGCTATTGTCGTTGGCTGGGTCGAGGTGAACGGCGCGCGCGCGTACCATCCAGGTGCCACTGTCCACCGTTTGCGCTTGTGCACTCAGCGCAGCCAGGCACGCTGCTGCGGCCCACCCGAAGCGAAAAAGCATCGATGATTTCATGGTGTTGCTCACTTGAAAAAGGTTATGTCCCACGAGGGAAGACCTCGCTAGCCTATTGCACACCCAAGGTTACCCCCGGTGTTTGATGTCCATCAAGACGATGGGTATGCGTCCGCGACCAACAGGCGGATGTTGATCTGCGTCAAAGTCTTGGGCACTGGCGCTCTGACTCGATCGGGCGCTGCACCCGGGGATGACATCCGCGGGCCACGCAGGGGCTGTGTGCTAAGCTGGCCGTTTCACGAACATGGTTTCGTGGTTCGTGATCGCTTCTGCGCGTGAAGCCTTTCGATGACCCGCAGCAAACTACCCATCGGCATCCAGACCCTGCGCCGCATGCGCGAGGGGCTGCGCCATTTGTACTCGGTGCTCAAAGCGCAGGACGCGCACCTGCGCTTCGTGTCTGGATCGGGGAGCGTGTGTACAACCCCCGCGCCCGGTGGTAGTGCCCATCGCCGTGGGTGATGACCTCATCGTCAGGAAGCACCGCGTCGGGCGCCAGGGGTTCGAGCGCGCGCACCTGCTCGTACAGCGGGGCGAAGTCGATGTCGGCCAGGCGCAGCAGGTCGTCCAACCGGTCGAGCACAAAGTAGGTTTGTTGAAAGTCGTCGATGCGGTAGCGCGTGCGCATGACGCGCGGCAGCGCAAACGCGATGCGGTTCGGCGACGTCGAGTCGAGGCAAAACACGCTCTCGGCCGCAGAGGAGACGATGCCCGCGCCAAAGATGCGCAGGCCGCCGTCCTCGCGCACCAGGCCAAACTCCACCGTGTACCAGTACACGCGCGCCAGCATCTCGAGTGCACCGAGCCGTTGCGCGCGCAGCCCACCCTCGCCATAGGCCTGGATGAAGTCGGCCATGACCGGGTTGAGCAGCATGGGCACGTGGCCAAACACGTCGTGAAAGACGTCGGGCTCTTGCAGGTAGTCGAGCTGATCGGCGCGGCGGATGAACTGCCCGGCGGGAAAGCGCCGGTGCGCCAAGTGGTCAAAGAAGACGTCGTCCGGTACCAACCCTGGCACGGCTACCACCTGCCAGCCGGTGTGGCGCATCAGCACCTCGGACAGCGCGTCGAAGTGGGGGATGCGGTCCGGCTCGATGGGCAGGCGGCGCATGCCGTCCAGAAAAGCGGCGCAGGCGCGCCCGGGCAGCAGCGCCATCTGGCGCCGAAACAGGGTGGCCCAGGTGGCGTGTTCTTCCGGCGTGTAGCGCTCCCAATGCTGGGGGATGGTCCAGTCGGGGCTGGCGGGACGGCCAGCCTCGCCTGCCGCCCAGCCGTGCAAGGCGGTGGCGGGGGCGTTCATGGTAACAGTCTCCTCGTGCGTGCCGCGTTCAGGCGGGTACGCCGCCCGCGGCTGCCGCAGCCGTGTCGATCCAGTGCGCTAAGTCCACGTCGCGCTGGGTCAGGCCGCTGGCATCGTGGGTGGTCAGGGTGATGTCCACCCGGTGGTATACATTGCTCCACTCCGGGTGGTGGTTGCGGCGTTCGGCCTCCAGAGCCACGCGTGTCATGAACCCGAAGGCCGCGTTGAAGTCCGCAAAGCGCAGCACGCGCCGGATGGCGTGGCGCTCGCCATCGAACGTCCAGGCGGGCAGTTGGGCCAGTGCGGCGTCGAGCGCGGGGCCTTCGAGTTTGGTCATGTCGGGGTTCCTTGGAGGGTAGGGCGGTCAGGCGGCAGCGTTTTCGACCTTGAGGGTGCCGCGGCGGATTTGGTCGCGCTCCAGGCTTTCGAACAGGGCCTTGAAGTTGCCTTCGCCAAAGCCTTCGTCGTTCTTGCGCTGGATGAATTCGAAAAACACCGGGCCCAGCACCGGCTGGCTGAAGATTTGCAGCAGCAGGCGTTTGTCACCACCCCGGGTGTTGCCGTCGAGCAGGATACCGCGCGCCTGCAGCTCGGCCACCGGTTCGCCGTGGCCCGGCAGGCGCTCTTGCAGCATCTCGTAGTAGATGTCGTTGGGCGCGCTCATCAGCGGCACGCCCGCCATCTGCAGCGCATCGACGCTGCGCAGGATGTCGTCGGTCAGCAAGGCGATGTGCTGGATGCCCTCGCCGTTGAACTGCATGAGGAACTCTTCGATCTGGCCATTGCTGCCCGAGCCGCCCTCTTCGTTGAGCGGAATGCGGATCAGGCCGTCGGGCGCGGTCATGGCGCGGCTCTTGAGCCCGGTGTATTCGCCCTGGATGTCGAAGTAGCGGATTTCGCGGAAGTTGAACAGCCGCTCGTACCACTGCGCCCAGTAGGCCATACGCCCACGGTAGACGTTGTGCGTCAGGTGGTCGATGACCTGAAAGCCATGCCCCACGGGGTGGCGGCTGGCCGGGTCCTCGAAGCCGGGCAGGAACTCGAAGTCGATGTCGTAGATGCTCTTGCCGTCCTCGTAGCGGTCGATCAGGTACAGCGGCGCGCCGCCGATGCCTTTGATCGCGGGCAGGCGCAGCTCCATCGGGCCAGTGGGGATGTCGATGGGCTGCGCGCCCAGCTCCAACGCGCGGTAGTAGGCCTTGTGGGCGTCCTTGACGCGGAAGGCCAAGCCACAGGCGCTGGGGCCG
>NZ_CALIND010000118.1:0-2799 GCF_938045175.1 uncultured Tepidimonas sp. | reverse complement strand
TCGGTGCTGTGGTTTGTGCTGCTGGGCGGCGCGGCGTTCTGGCTCGGGCGGCGGCTCAACTCGCTGCACGTCTGGCGCGCGCTGGACGGGCTGGTGGCCTTGCTGATGTGGGGCACCGCGGCGGCGCTGGTCGCCAGCCTGCTGCGCTGAGCGTGGGGCCTTGCCCAGCCTGTTCCCACCCGCCCTCTCTTGCACAACTAACAGTGTCCCAGGAGACCCCCATGACCGTGACCTTGACACCCCCCGCGCGCCGCGCCGCGGATGCGCCGATCACCATGTTCGGCCCCGACTTTCCGTTTGCCTACGACGAGTGGTTGGCGCATCCTGCGGGGCTGGGCACGCTGCCCGCCAGCCGCCACGGAAGCGAGGTGGCCATCGTTGGCGCAGGTATGGCGGGACTCACCGCCGCTTACGAGCTGATGAAGCTGGGCCTGAAGCCCGTGGTGTACGAGGCCTCGCGCATGGGCGGTCGGCTGCGCTCGCAGCCGTTCGAAGGCGGCAGCGGGGCCATCGCTGAGCTGGGCGGCATGCGTTTTCCGCTGTCGTCCACGGGCTTCTACCACTACGTCCGCACGCTGGGTCTGCAGAGCCGCCCTTTCCCCAACCCGCTGACGCCGGCGGCCAACTGCACCGTGATCGACCTGGAGGGCCAGACCCACTGGGCGCGCACGTTGGACGATCTGCCGCCGCTGTTTCGCGAGGTGGCGCAAGCGTGGGCCGACGCGCTGGAAGAGGGCGCGGGCTTTACCGAGCTACAGACGGCCATGCGCCAGCGCGATGTCGAGCGCGTCAAGGCGCTGTGGAACGCACTGGTGCAGCGCTGGGACGACCGCACCTTCTACGACTTCGTCGCGCAGTCCGGCGCCTTCCAGCGCCTGAGTTTTCACCACCGCGAGGTGTTCGGCCAGGTGGGCTTTGGCACCGGCGGCTGGGATTCGGATTTTCCGAACTCCATGCTGGAGATCCTGCGCGTGGTGCTGACCGGCTGCGACGAGAACCAGCACCTGATCGTCGGTGGCGTGCAGCAGGTGCCGCTCGGCCTGTGGCACCATGCGCCGCAGCGCTTGGTCCACTGGCCGCAAGGCACGACGCTGGCCCGGCTGCACCACGGCGCACCCAGGCCGGCGGCCAAGGCCATCCAGCGCGCCGGCAACGGCCAGCTGGAGATCACCGACGCCTGGGGCCACACGCGTCGCTACGATGCGGTGTTGGTCACCTGCCAGAGCTGGCTGCTGACGACGCAGATCGCGTGCGAAGAGTCGCTGTTTTCGCAAAAGCTGTGGATGGCGCTGGACCGCACGCGCTACATGCAGTCGTCCAAGACCTTCGTGATGGTCGATCGCCCGTTCTGGAACGACCTGCGCGCCAACGGCTGGCCGGTCATGGGCATGACGCTGACCGATCGCCTGACCCGCGGCACCTATCTGTTCGACAACGGTCCGGATCAGCCGGGCGTGATCTGCCTGTCCTACGCATGGATGAGCGACGCGCTGAAAATGCTGCCGTATGACAGCGCTAAGCGCGTGCAGCTGGCGCTGGAGGCGCTGCGCAAGATCTACCCCGACGTGGACATCGCCAGCCACATCATCGGCGACCCGATTACCATCTCGTGGGAGGCCGACCCCTATTTCCTCGGCGCCTTCAAGGGCGCGCTGCCGGGCCACTACCGCTATAACCACCGCATGTACGGCCACTTCATGCAGGATGCGCTGCCGGAGCGTGAGCGCGGCATCTACCTGGCTGGCGACGACATCTCCTTTACTCCCGCCTGGGTGGAGGGCGCGGTGCAGACGGCGCTCAACGCCGTCTGGGGCATCGTGCGCCACCTGGGTGGCGCGAGCCACCCCGATAACCCCGGCCCCGGCGACTGGTATCCGCACATCGGCCCGGTGGCGCTGCCAGACTGAAGGATGCCCGATCCCATGCGCATCGCCCTCTGGCAAACCCCGCACCCGAGCGCTGGCGACGTGGCTGCGGCGCTGCACCGGCTGCAGGACGCCGCCGCGCGCGCAGCCGTGCAGGGCGCGCACTGGCTCGTTACGCCCGAGATGGCGCTGACCGGCTACCTGATCGCACCCGAGCACCTAGCCGCCTTGGCCGAACCCGCCGACGGGCCGCTGGCGCAGGCGGTGGCGGCCATCGCCCGGCGCCACCGCCTGGGTATCGCCTACGGCTGGCCCGAGCGCCATCCGGACGGTGCCAAGCCCTGGAACGCCGTGCAGGCCATCGGCCCCGATGGCCTGCGGCTGGCCGTGCACCGCAAGGTGCACCTCTTCGGCGCGGCGGACCGGGCGCGCTTCACGGCGGGCGAGGCCGTGGCCGCGCCGTTCGAGTGGGGCGGCTGGCGCATCGGCCTGCTGATTTGCTTCGACGTGGAGCAGCCTTCGGCGGTGCGGACGCTGGTGCGACAGGGGGCGCAGTTGATTCTCGCCCCCACCGCCAACATGCTGCCGTATGACGACGCGCCGTGCCTGACGCTGCCGCGTCTGGCCGCCGAGTCGCGCGTGGCCATCGCCTACGCCAACGCCTGCGGCGCAGAAGGCGATACGCACTACGGCGGGCTGAGTCGCCTGGTGGGGCCCGACGGGCGGGTGGTGGCTGCAGCGAGGCGGGGGGAGGCGTTGCTCATTGCCGATAGCCCGGATTGATCCGATCCATCTGGCGCAACGTTGTAGCTGTCATATCCCGGATATTTGAACACCCTACGCGCAGCGATTGGCCAGCGTCTGGATCGACTCGTTGCCGGCGGCAATCTCGGCGCGCATCGCCGGCGTGGTACGGGCCAGCTTGTGCAGTCGT
>NZ_CALIND010000117.1:0-3047 GCF_938045175.1 uncultured Tepidimonas sp. | reverse complement strand
GACAGCAGGTCGATGCGCTGCACGAGCAGCCCCGCCGCTTCGCGTTCGACCTGGATGCGGGTTTGTAAATCTTCGATCGCCTTCATGCGTTCACTCAGGCGCTGGCGCAGGCCCGCCAGCGGCTCGCGCGACAGCGGCGCACCGGCCTTGGCAGCGTCGCGCTGCCAGGCCATGGCGTCGGCCAGATTCAGGCGCGGCGCGGCCAGCAAGGCCTCGGCACGGGCCGCCCACTCGGCGGCAATGGCGTCTTGTGCACGCGCGCGGCGCCGCTCGTCGAGGCGCTCGCGCACCAGCTTGGCCGCCCCTTTGTCGCGCCCCGCGAGTTCGCGGTAGACCTCGGACAACGCCTCGATCGAGGGGTCGGTCGCCAGCCAGTCGCGCAGGCGGGCCGCACGCTCGCCGGAGGTGGGCGCGGTGAAGGCGCCGCCGGTGCGCTGGTCGAGTTCGGACAAAGTGGCTTTCGCGGAGGAAGATTCGGACGCGTTCACGGTTGGGGCGCGGTCTGGCCGCTGGGCAAGACGGGTGACGAAAAAGAAAACGAGGATGGCGGCATCGCGCGTGCGTGCCGGTGCCAACGCCTTATTGTCGCTCACCCGGCCCACAGGTCGAGCGGCGGGTCGTGCACCACGGCCTTGAGCACGTCGCTGCGCGAGACGAAGCCGATCAATCCGCCCGCCTCGCTGACCACCGGCAGCCCCGGCAATCCCGTGACCAGCAGCGCCAACGCCAGGCGCCGCAGCGGGGTTTCGGGGGTGACGGCGGGCACCGGGGTGATCATGATGGCCGCCAGAGGCTGCGCCAGAAAGCTGCGCCAGACCAGGACGCTGTCCTCCGGGCGGGGCAGGCGCTCCGGGCTGAGCAGCTGGCCACGGGTAAACAAGCCCACCAGCCGCCCCTGCGCATCGAGCACCGGGGCCTGTCCCACGTCCTGCTCCGCCAGGCGGCGCCAGCCATCGGCCACCGTCATGCTCTCGTCGACCGTGACGGTCTGCGCCGCCATCACGTCCCGCACATGCTCCAGCGGGTGGCGCTGCGGCGCGGGGTGCTGCACCTCGCCATACGCCTGCACGGCCGCGGCGGCGGGCCGCGGCAGGGGCGGCGCCGCACCGTCGCGCGCGTGCGCCCGCTCCGCCAGCAACGAATAGCCACTGTCGGCAAAATCAGGCCGGTCCACCGGCGTCGACAGCGCCCGCACGCGCGCGGACTGCAGCGTGGGCAACACGCGCCGCAGATCTTCGATCGGGCCGCGGTACATCAGGCCCGAGGTGCCGTAGATGGCCAGCATGTTCACCCTCCAGTGCGCAGCGCCGCCGCGTGGCTGCGCCGACTGCGGGGAGAGGCCGTCAGTCGGGCAGGAACAGCGCCTGCAGATCGCTCAACCAGTCGAACCCCAGCGCGCTGGGTGCCACCCAGCCGTCGTCACGCACGACCAGCCAGCCGCGCTCGCGCGCCTGTTCGATCGTCGCCGATACCGCCTTCATCGGCAAGCCCGTGCGTTCACTAAAGGTGCGCAGCGCAAAGCCGTCGCGCAAGCGCAGCGCGTTGAGCATGAATTCGAAGGGCAGGTCGCGCGCCGTGACCTCGTGTTGCTGCGCCACCGGCTGGCCCGCCAGCGCCTGCTCGACATAGCGCGCCGGGTCACGCCAGCGCACCTGGCGCATGATGCGCTCGGCAAAGCTGAGTTTGCCGTGCGCCCCGGCGCCGATGCCCAGGTAGTCGCCAAACTGCCAGTAGTTGAGGTTGTGCCGACAGCGATGCCCGCGCCGGGCATAGGCAGAGACCTCGTAGCGCTGCAGACCGGCGGCCGCCGTGCGCTCGGTGATCGCGTCCAGCATGGCCGCTGCCGTGTCGTCGTCCGGCAGCACCGGCGGCTGGTGCGCAAACGCGGTGTTGCGCTCGATCGTCAGGTGATAGACCGACAGGTGCGGCGGCGCCACCGCCAACGCCACGTCCAGGTCGCGCTGCAGGTCGGGCAAGGTCTGCCCGGGCAGCGCGTACATCAGGTCGAGGTTGAAGGTCTCGACGTGGCGCGCCGCCTCCTCGACGGCCGCGCGGGCCTGCGCCGCGTCATGCACGCGTCCGAGCGCGCGCAAAAAGCGGTCGTCGAAGCTTTGCACCCCGATGCTCAGCCGCGTCACGCCAGCGGCGCGAAAGGCAGCGAAGCGCGCGCGCTCGAACGTACCCGGGTTGGCCTCCAGCGTGACCTCGGCATCCGGCTCCAGCGGCAGGCGCGCGCGCACCTGCGACAGCAGCTCGCCGATGACCTCGGGGTCGAACAGGCTGGGCGTGCCGCCGCCGATGAAGACGCTGACCACCGGCCGCCCCCACACCTGCGGCAGGCTCGCCTCCAGATCGACCAGCAGCGCGCGCACATAGTCGCGCTGAGGCAGCGGCCCGCGCTGGTGCTTGGCCGCCCCCCACTCGTGCGAGTTGAAGTCGCAGTACGGACACTTGCGCAGGCACCACGGCAGATGGATGTACAGCGCCAGCGGCGGCAGGTGCGTCAGACGGAGCTGACCCGGGCGCTGCCACTGCAGCACCGCCTCGGCAGCGACCGGCGTCGGGCTCATGGCTGCGGCCACGCGCGCTCCTGCATCAACGCCAGCATCGCACGTGCAGCACGTCCGCGGTGGCTGTGCGCATTCTTGACGTCAGTGGGCAGCTGGGCGAAGGTGCAGCCGAACGTGGGCAGAAACATGACCGGATCGAAACCGAAGCCGCCCTCACCCACTGGCTCGTGGGTGATCACCCCCTCGACCCGGCCCGTGGCCACCAGCGGCTCGGGGTCGTCCGCGTGGCGCAGCGCCACCAGGGTACTGACCATGGCGGCGCGCCGGTCGGTCACGCCACGCATTTGCTCCAGCAGCGCGCGCACGTTGTTGGCGTCGCTCTTGGGGTAGCCGAACTGCGTGCAGAAATGCGCGGTGTCGACGCCCGGCCGCCCCCCCCAGGCCGCGACGCACAGGCCGGCGTCGTCGGCCAGCGCGGGCAGGCCGCTGGCCGCGGCCGCATGGCGCGCCTTGGCCAGCGCGTTTTCTAGAAACGTG
>NZ_CALIND010000116.1:0-9369 GCF_938045175.1 uncultured Tepidimonas sp. | reverse complement strand
GACGAAAAATGGCTCGGGCAGCGCGTGCGTGACGCCATCGACACTGACCTGACGCTCTTCCATCGCCTCCAGCAACGCGCTTTGGGTGCGCGGGCTGGCGCGGTTGATCTCGTCGGCCAGCAGCACCTGGGCGAACAGCGGGCCCGGGTGAAAGACGAATTCTTGCCGCTGCCGGTCATAGACGGCCGCACCGGTGAGGTCGCTGGGCATCAAATCCGACGTGAACTGCACGCGCGCGAAGCGCAGCCCGAAGGTGCGCGCCAGCGCGTGCGCCAGCGTCGTTTTGCCCACGCCGGGCATGTCCTCGATGAGCAAGTGGCCACCTGCCAGCAAACACGTGACGGCGTCGCGCAGCACGTCGTCTTTACCCACGATGACCGTGGTAAGCTGATCGAGTAACGAGGCAATGAGGGGCCGGTTCGCATCCATGACTGCACGATACCGGAAAGCGTCACGCCGCGACGGCCCCGCGACAGACAAGCCATGAAACCGACCGGCTACTTCACGCACCCCCTCTGCGTCCGCCATGACATGGGGCCGGGGCACCCCGAGTGCCCGCAGCGCCTGGGCGCGATCGACGACCGCTTGCTCATCACCGGGGTGCTCGACGCGCTGGAGCAGCGAACCGCGACGCCTGCGGCGGTGGCCGAGTTGGAGCTGGCGCACGACCGGCTGCACATCGCCGCCATCCGCGGCCTGAGTGACGAGTTGCGCGAGCGCATTGCCGCCGGTGGGCCGTCGCACCTGTCGCTCGACCCCGATACCGCGCTCAACGTCCACACCTGGGAGGCGGCCCTGGCCGCGGCAGGGGCCGCGATCGACGCTACCGAGGCCGTGGTGGCCGGCGAGCTGGCCAACGCCTTTTGTGCCGTGCGCCCACCCGGGCACCACGCCTGCCGCAACCGCGCGATGGGCTTTTGCTTTTTCAACAATGTTGCCGTGGCGGCCAAATACGCGTTGCAGCGGCTGGGGCTGCAGCGGGTGGCCATCGTCGACTTCGACGTGCACCACGGCAACGGCACCGAGGACATCGTCGCGGGTGATGAGCGCATCCTAATGTGCAGCTTTTATCAGCACCCCTACTACCCCGAGTGGGACCACCGCGATGCGCCCAACCTGGTCAACGTGCCCGTGCCGGCCTACACCAAGGGCATGGACGTGCGCGAAATCGTCGAGATGATGTGGCTGCCTCGGCTGCAGGCGCACCGGCCGCAGCTGATCTTGATCAGCGCCGGGTTCGATGCGCACCGCGAGGACGACCTGGGTCAGCTCGCGTTGGTGGAGCAGGACTACGTCTGGATCACGCAGCGGCTGATGGAGGTGGCCAAGCGCCATGCCAAGGGCCGTATCGTCAGCGTGCTCGAAGGCGGCTATAACCTGAGTGCGCTGGCGCGCAGCGTCGAGGCACACGTGCGCACGCTGGCCGAGTTGTGATGGCTTTGCCGAGGAGACCCCCATGACGACCGATGCCCCCATCCTGTTGCACACCCGCGACGCGCGCGGCGTGCATACCCTCACACTCAACACGCCGCAATCGTTCAACGTGCTCAGCGAGGCGATGCTCGCCGCGCTGTCGGCCAAGCTGGACGACATCGCCGCCGACGAGGGCGCGCGCGTGCTCGTCATCGGCGCGGCGGGCAAGGCGTTTTGCGCCGGGCACAACCTCAAGGAAATGCGGGCTCGCCCGGAGCTTGCGTACTACCAGCAGCTCTTTGCCCAGTGCTCGCGCATGATGCTGCAGATCCAGCGCTTGCCGGTGCCGGTGATCGCCCGCGTGCAAGGGTTGGCGACGGCGGCGGGCTGCCAACTGGTGGCGCAGTGCGACTTCGCCGTGGCGGCGCAAGAGGCGCGCTTTGGCGTCAACGGCATCGACGTCGGGCTGTTTTGTGCCACGCCCAGCGTACCGCTGGTGCGCAACGTGCCGACCAAGGTGGCGATGGAGATGCTGCTCACGGGCGAGTTCATCAGCGCCGAGGAGGCGCGCCTGCGCGGGCTGGTCAACCGGGTGGTGCCAGCGGATGCGCTGGACGCCGAGATCGAGCGGCTGGTCAGCGCCATCCTGGCCAAGCCGCGCGCAGCCATTGCGATGGGCAAAGCGGTGTTCTACCAGCACCGCGAGACCGGCATCGAGGCCGCCTACCAACTGGCGGGCCAAACCATGGCTTGCAACATGATGCACGAGGTGGCCCAAGAAGGCGTGCAGGCCTTTATCGAAAAGCGTCCGCCCGCGTGGCGCGCGTCGGCCTGACGCGTCGCTGCCGACCGCCCTCCTTTTCAGCGTTGTTCGACCGACCGAGTCACCCATGAGCCGACCCCCCGCTCCCGCCCCGATCGACGACATCGGCGCCTGGTTGCAGACCTTTTTGCAGCCCGGCGCCCTGATCGAGCTGTCTGCGCTGGCCGTGTGTGTGGCGCTGAGCTGGGGCGTCGCGCGAGGCTTGAAACATGCGTTCAATCCCGACGCCGAGCGCTCGATTTGGTTTGGCCATCGCGGCATCGATGGGGTGCTGTTTCCGTTGCTATTGCTCGTGCTGGCGTATGCAGCGCGTGCGCTGACCGCGCTGTGGGCGCCGCCCGCGGTTTGGCGTGTCGCCGTTCCGGCGCTGCTGGCGCTGGTGGTCATTCGCATCGGCGTCAAGGTAATGGAAGTGGCGTTCCGCGGGGCGGCGTGGCTGCGCCCGGTGGAGCGCACCGTGTCGTGGTTGGCGTGGCTGGCGGCGGTGGCCTGGATCACGGGGTTGCTGCCAGTGGTGCTGGCCGAGCTCGACCAGATCACGTGGAAACTGGGCGGCACGACGATGTCGGTGCGCACCCTCATCGAGGGGGTGCTCAGCGCCGGCGCGGTGTTGATCGTGGCGTTGTGGATCTCGTCGGCCATCGAGGCACGGTTGCTGCAAGACGCGAGCGGCGAGTCGCTGTCGCTGCGCAAGGCCGCCAGCAATGCCACGCGCGCGCTGCTCCTGTTCGTCGGGTTGATGCTGGCGCTGTCCGCGGTCGGCATCGACCTGACGGCGCTGTCGGTGCTGGGCGGCGCGATCGGCGTGGGCATCGGCTTTGGCTTGCAAAAGCTCGCGGCCAACTACGTCAGCGGCTTCGTCATCCTGACCGAGCGCAGCCTGCGCATCGGCGACATGGTGCGGCTCGACACCTTCGAAGGGGTGGTGGCCGACATCAAGGCGCGCTACACCGTCATCCGCTCGGTGGGCGGGCGGGAATCGATCGTGCCCAACGAGCTGCTGTTGACGCAGCGCGTGGAAAACCTCTCGCTGTCCGATCCCAAGGTCTGGCAGTCCACGGTGGTCGGCGTGGCCTATGGCAGTGACGTCGAGCTGGTGCAGCGCCTGCTCGTGCAAGCCGCCCTAGAGCAGCCTCGCGTGTTGCGTGACCCGGCGCCGCTGGCGGCCCTGTCGGCCTTCGGTGCCGACGGGCTCGAGTTCACGCTGGGCTATTGGATCGCCGACCCCGAAAACGGCCAGCTCGGCCTGCGCTCGGCCATCAACCTGCGCATCCTGGCGCTGTTTCGCGAGCACGAGGTGGAAATCCCCTACCCGCAACGGGTGTTGCATGTGCGCCCGACGGAGGGTGGCGCGGGGGCGGCCATGCCGGTGCTTGCCGCGGCTCCCCAGGCGCCCGGCCACTGACGGGCTCGTGACGCGCGGGTCGGGGGCTTGTGACGTCCGCGCGCTCCCCCTATAATGAACAAAAAACGAACGGTCGTTCGTTTTTTCACGGGGTCCTCCCCGTACAATGCGAACGATTGACGTTGACGTAAACGTCAAGTCGGCGTCGTTCTCCACCACCCACAGGAGCCAGCATGAAGATTCTCGTCCCCGTCAAGCGCGTGGTCGACTACAACGTCAAGGTGCGCGTCAAAGCCGACGGCACTGGTGTCGATATTGCCAACGTCAAGATGAGCATGAATCCGTTCGACGAAATCGCCGTCGAGGAAGCCGTGCGCCTGAAGGAAAAGGGTGTGGCCACCGAGGTGGTGGCGGTGTCGTGCGGCGTGGCGCAATGCCAGGAGACGCTGCGCACCGCCATGGCCATCGGTGCCGACCGCGCCATCCTGGTCGAGACGGACGAGGAGCTGCAGCCGCTGGCAGTGGCCAAGATCCTCAAGGCCTTGGTGGACAAAGAGCAGCCGGGCCTGGTGATCCTGGGCAAGCAAGCCATCGACGACGACGCCAACCAGACCGGGCAGATGCTGGCGGCACTGGCGGATTGGCCACAGGCGACGTTTGCCTCCAAGGTCGAGGTGCAGGGTGAGGCGGTGGAGGTCACGCGCGAGGTCGACGGCGGACTGGAGGTGTTGCGGCTGACGCTGCCGGCCATCGTCACCACCGACTTGCGCCTCAACGAGCCGCGCTACGTCACGCTGCCCAACATCATGAAGGCCAAGAAAAAGCCGCTGGAGACCGTCAAGCCCGCCGATCTGGGCGTGGACGTGACGCCGCGCCTGAAGACCCTGAAGGTTGCCGAGCCACCCAAGCGCAGCGCGGGCATCAAGGTGCCGGACGTTGCCACGCTGGTGGACAAGCTCAAGAACGAAGCCAAGGTCATCTGAGGAAAGGACACGCGCCATGACCATTCTCGTCATCGCCGAACACGACAACGCCACCCTCAAGGGCGCGACCCTCAACACCGTGGGGGCGGCGCTGAAGCTGCAAGCCGCCGGGGCCGGCGACATCCACGTGCTGGTGGCCGGGCACAACGCCGCAGGGGCCGCGCAAGCTGCCGCCCAGATTGCCGGCGTAGCCAAGGTGCTGCACGCCGACGGGCCCGCGCTGGCGCACGGTTTGGCCGAAAACGTGGCCGCTCAGGTGCTGGCCCTGGCCGCGGGCTACAGCCACATCCTGTTTCCGGCCACCGCGGGCGGGCGCAATGTCGCACCACGCGTGGCTGCCAAGCTCGACGTCGCGCAGATCAGCGACATCACCGCCGTCGTCGATGCGCACACGTTCGAGCGCCCGATCTACGCAGGCAACGCGATCGCGACGGTGCAAAGCGGCGATGCGCAGCATGTCATCACGGTGCGCACCACCGCCTTCGACCCCGCGGGCAGCGGCGGTGCGGCGCCCGTGGAGCCGGTGCCGGCGGTGGCCGACAGCGGCAAGAGCGCCTTCGTCAAGAGCGAGCTGGCCAAGAGCGACCGCCCGGAGCTGACAGCGGCCAAAGTCATCGTCTCGGGCGGGCGGGCGCTGGGCAGCGCCGAGAAGTTCAACGAGGTGATCACGCCACTGGCGGACAAGCTGGGTGCGGCGATCGGCGCTAGCCGCGCCGCGGTCGATGCGGGCTACGCGCCCAACGACTGGCAGGTGGGGCAGACAGGCAAGATCGTCGCGCCACAGCTCTACGTCGCCGTGGGCATCAGCGGCGCCATTCAGCACCTGGCGGGGATGAAAGACTCCAAGGTGATCGTGGCGATCAACAAGGACCCGGAAGCGCCGATCTTCAGCGTCGCCGACTACGGGCTCGAGGCCGACCTGTTCCAGGCCGTGCCAAAACTGGTCAAGGCGCTGTGACGCCGTGTTCGATGGCTGGGCATCCGCGGGATGCCCTTTTTTTGCCCGAGGAGTGACCCCATGACTTTCAAAGCCCCCGTCAAAGACATGCTCTTTGCGATGGCGCACCTGGCGCAGCTGGACCAGATTGCCCAGATGCCTGGCTTCGAGGACGCCAACCTGGAGACGGCCCAGGCCGTGCTGGAAGAGTGCGCGCGTCTGAACGAGGAAGTGATCGCGCCCCTGAACTGGGAGGGGGACAAGAACCCCTCCTGGTGGCAAGACGGCGCGGTGCGCACCACACCCGGGTTTGCCGACGCCTTCCGCCAGTACGCCGAGGGTGGCTGGCAGGGCCTGCAACACCCGGCCGAGTTCGGTGGTCAAGGCTTGCCCAAGACGATCGGCGCAGCGTGTACCGAGATGCTCAATGCCGCCAACCTGAGCTTTGCCCTGTGCCCGCTGCTGACCGATGGCGCGATCGAGGCGCTGCTGACCGCCGGCTCGGACGCGCAGAAGGCGACCTACATCCCGCCGATGATCGAGGGCCGCTGGACTGGCACCATGAACCTGACCGAGCCGCAGGCGGGCTCGGACCTGTCGCTGGTGCGCACGCGCGCCGAACCCCAGCCCGACGGCACCTACAAGATCTTTGGCACCAAGATCTTCATCACCTACGGCGAGCACGATATGGCCGAAAACATCGTGCACCTGGTGCTGGCGCGCGTCACGGGGGCGCCGGAGGGCGTCAAGGGCATCAGCCTGTTCATCGTGCCCAAATTCTTGGTCAACCCGGACGGCAGCCTGGGCGCGCGCAACGACGTGCACTGCGTCAGCATCGAACACAAGCTGGGCATCAAGGCCAGCCCGACGTGCGTGCTGCAGTACGGGGACCACGGCGGGGCGATCGGCTATCTGGTCGGTGAAGAAAACCGCGGGCTGGAGTACATGTTCATCATGATGAACGCCGCGCGCTACGCCGTGGGTCTGCAGGGCATCGGCCTGTCCGAGCGGGCCTATCAGAAAGCGGTGCAGTACGCGCGCGACCGCGTGCAAAGCCGCCCGGTCGACGGCAGCGTGGCCGGCCCCGCGCCCATCATCCACCACCCGGACGTGCGCCGCATGCTCATGACCATGCGCGCGCTCACCGAGGGCTGCCGCGCGATGGCGACGGTGGCCGCTGCCGCTTATGACGCCGCGCACCACCACCCGGACGAATCGGTGCGGCGCCAGAACCAGGCCTTCTACGAATTCATGGTGCCGCTGGTCAAGGGCTACAGCACCGAGATCAGCCACGAGGTGACCAGCCTGGGTGTGCAGGTGCACGGCGGCATGGGTTTCGTGGAAGAGACGGGCGCGGCGCAGCACTACCGCGACGCCAAGATTTTGACGATCTACGAGGGCACGACGGCCATTCAGGCCAACGACCTGGTGGGCCGCAAGACGGCGCGCGACGGTGGAACGACGGCGCTGGCCATCGCCCGGCAAATCCAGGCCACCGAAGCGGCGCTGGCCGCCAGTGGCAGCGACGCCGCGCGCGCCGTGCAGGTGCGCCTGCAGGCGGCCCGCGAGGCCTACGAGCAGGTGGTGGCGTTCATTGCTGCGCAAGCCAAGGCCAACCCGGTGGCGGCGTACGCGGGCAGCGTGCCCTATCTGATGCTGGCGGGCAACCTGATGGCGGGCTGGCAGATGGCGCGCGCGCTGCTCGTGGCCGAGCGTGAGCTGGCCGCCGGGCGGGATGTCGCGTTCATGCAGGCCAAGATCGCCACTGCCCGCTTCTACGCCGACCACATCCTGACCCGCTGCGGCGGCTGGCGCGACAGCATCGTTGCGGGTCACGACGCCATCGCCGACATGGCGCTCGATACGTACTGAAGGAGCTTTCATGTCCCGTTTGCCCACTGTTTTGCAGCGCGTGCCGTTTCCCGTCATCGGCTCGCCGCTGTTCATCATCAGCAATCCCAAGCTCGTCATCGAGCAGTGCAAAGCCGGCATCGTGGGCGCCATGCCAGCGCTCAACGCGCGCCCGGCCTCGCAGCTCGATGAGTGGCTGGCCGAAATCACCGAGGCGCTCGATGCGCACAACCGCGCGCACCCAGATCAGCCCGCCGCGCCGTTTGCCATCAACCAGATCGTGCACAAGAGCAACGACCGGCTGGAGCACGACATGGCGCTGTGTGCCAAGTACAAAGTGCCCATCGTCATCACCAGTCTGGGCGCACGCGAGGACGTCAACCAGGCCGTGCATGGCTGGGGCGGCGTCGTGCTGCACGACATCATCAACAACACCTTCGCCCGCAAGGCGATCGAGAAAGGCGCCGACGGCCTGATCGCGGTCGCCGCCGGCGCGGGGGGGCACGCGGGTACCAAAAGCCCGTTTGCGCTCATCCAAGAGATCCGCCAGTGGTTCGACGGGCCGCTGGCCCTGTCGGGATCCATCGCGACGGGCGGTGCGGTGCTGGCAGCGCAGGCGATGGGGGCCGATTTCGCTTACATCGGCTCGCTGTTCATCGCCACACACGAGGCACGCGCCAGCGACGCGTACAAACAGTGCATCGTGGAGTGCAACTCGGACGACATCGTCTACACCAATCTGTTCACCGGTGTGCACGGCAACTACCTCAAGCCCTCGATCCGTGCGGCGGGGTTGGACCCGGACCATCTGCCTGAGAGCGATCCGAGCAAGATGAACTTCGCCTCGGCAGGGGCCAAGGCCTGGAAGGACATCTGGGGCTGTGGTCAGGGTATTGGTGTGGTGGATGCGGTGCGCCCGGCGGCCGAGGTGGTGGCGCGCCTCAAACAAGAGTACGACGAGGCTCGCGCGCGCCTGTGCGCGGGGGCGTGAGCCGGGTTGACCGCCGCGCTGGTCTGTATCAGGCCAGTGTCGACAGCGGCAGAGGAGCGCTGCCCTCTGGGCCCCAGGCGGCACGCACGGCGGCCAGCAGCTCGGTCTGTGCCGTCAGGGGGTCATCGATGGCGATGACGTGCCTGTGCGGCATCGAGCGCAGCCAGGTGAGCTGCCGCTTGGCCAGTTGGCGCGTCGCGGCGGCCCCACGCTCTTGCAGCGCGCGCCGTTCGTCAACGCTCAGCGTGTCGCGCCCCTGCGCGGCGGCGGCGTCGAGCGCCTCCCACGCCTGTCGGTAACCCACGCATCGCATCGACGGCAGCCCTGGGTGTACGTCGCCGCGCGCGCGCAGGGCGCGCACCTCATCGAGCAACCCATCGTCCAGCATGGCGGCAAAGCGGGCCTCGATGCGCTGATGCAGCCAGGCGCGCTCGCGCGGCTCCAACGACAGCAGGTGCCCCGGCAGGCCATCGATGAGCAGCGCGGGGCGAGCGTCTCCCTGCTCGCCGTGCTTTCGCTCCTCGCCCCCCCAGCGCCGCTGCAGTGCCGACAACGGCTGACCAGTGGTGTACCACACCTCCAGCGCCCGACCGATGCGTTGCGCGTCGGTCGGCGGCAGCCGCGCCGCGGTGAGCGGATCGACCCGCGCCAGTTCGGCGTGCAACGCCGGCCAACCGTACTGCCGCGCCCGTGCCTCGATGGCCGCGCGCACGGCCGGTTGGGCCGGGGGCAGGTCGTCCAACCCCTCGAACAGCGCCTTGAAATACAGCATCGTTCCCCCGACCAACAATGGCCATCGCCCGCGGGCGCGGATGTCGGCCAGCAGCCGCCGCGCATCGCGAACGAACTCGGCGGCGCTGTAGGCGTGCGTCGGTTCCAGAATGTCGATCAGGTGGTGCGGCACCGCCGCGCGCTCGACTGCCGTGGGCTTGGCCGTGCCGATGTCCATGCCGCGGTACACCAGCGCCGAGTCCACGCTGATGATCTCCACCGGCCAGCGCGCGGCCACCGCCAGCGCCGCTGCCG
>NZ_CALIND010000115.1:0-4169 GCF_938045175.1 uncultured Tepidimonas sp. | reverse complement strand
GAGGGCATCCAGCAGGGCGGCGCGGACGCGGTGCTTGCGGCCAGCATTTTCCATTACGGCACCTACACGATCGCCCAGGCCAAGCAGCGCATGGCCGAAGCGGGCATCCCGGTGCGGCGCTGACGCCGCCGCCATCCCCTTGACGGACGTGCTACGCTAGACCCATGACGACGTGGCTGGACGACGTGCGCTGGGATGCGCAAGGGCTGGTGCCGGTGGTCGCGCAAGAGCGCGACAGCGGTGACGTGCTGATGGTGGCGTGGATGAACCGCGAGGCGCTGCAAAAGACCGCCGAGCTGGGCCGCGCGGTCTACTACAGCCGCTCGCGCGGCCGGCTTTGGTACAAAGGCGAGGAGTCCGGGCACGTGCAACGCGTGCACGAGATTCGCTTGGATTGTGACCACGACGTCGTGCTGCTCAAAGTCACGCAAACCGGCCACACCCCGGGCATCGCCTGCCACACGGGGCGGCACAGCTGCTTTTATCAGCGGCTGGATACGGCGCAGGGTGCGTGGCAGGCGGTCGACCCCGTGCTCAAAGACCCTGAGACCATCTACCGCTGAATGGCCATGACCGACACCGCCCCGCCGCTGGACACCCTGCTGCGCCTGGCCGCTGTCATCGACAGCCGCAAGCCCGCCGCTGGCGGCGACCCGCAGCGCAGCTATGTCGCGCGCCTGCTGCACCAGGGGCCAGACGCCTTTCTGAAAAAAATCACGGAAGAAGCGGGCGAAGTGGTGATGGCCGCCAAGGACCTGCAGCATGGCGCCGGCAGCGCCCAGGCGCTCGTGGGCGAGGTGGCCGACCTGTGGTTCCACAGCCTGATCGTGCTGGCGCACTTCGGCCTCGGGCCCGCCGACGTGGTGGCCGAACTCGCGCGCCGCGAGGGTTTGTCGGGCCTGGACGAAAAAGCGCTGCGCAAGGCGCGCGAGCGCGAGGCGGCCCACCCCGGAGCGGCCCATGGATGATCCCCGCATCATCGACGTTCGTGCCACGACGCCGCAGCAGCTCGAGAGCCTGCGCCGCCTGACGCTGGCGGTGTATCTGCTGTATGCCGCGTCGTGGTTTTTGGCGGTCACCGCGCTCATCGGCATCATCATCAACTACGTCAAGCGCGAGGACGTCGTCGGCACCCTCTACGAGAGTCACTTCACCTGGCAGATCCGCACCTTCTGGTGGAGCCTGTTGTGGGCGGTGCTCGGCTTCATCACCCTGTTCATCGGCGTGGGAGCGGTCATTTTGATCGCGGCGGCCATCTGGTCGCTGTACCGGCTCGTCAAGGGCCTGTTGTACTGGAACGACCGCAAGCCCATGCCCGTTTGAGGCGCCCGCATCCTTACGATGTCACCGACCATGTCGCACGACCCGAACTGCATCTTTTGCAAGATCGTCACCGGCCAGATCCCCAGCCGCAAGGTGTACGAGGACGACGAGCTGACCGCCTTTCACGACATCCACCCTTGGGCGCCGGTGCACTTTCTCATCGTGCCCAAGGCGCACATCCCGTCGATGGCGCAGCTCACGCCCGAGCACGAGCGCCTCATGGGCCGCCTGATGGTGCTGGCCCCGCGCTTGGCGCTGGAGCAGGGCTGCGAGCCGTATCCAAAAGGGGGGTTTCGCATCGTGTGCAACACCGGCGAGCACGGCGGGCAAGAGGTGCATCACCTGCATGTGCACGTCATCGGCGGGCCGAGGCCCTGGCGCAAGGGGTGAGCCCCGCCGGTCCTCGTCGCACGGCCGCGCTTTCGGGCACAATCACGGCAGGCGCTATTGGCGGTGCGGTGAACCCCCGGAGGCCGCACCGGATCGAAGGCATTATGGGGCGCAAGCCCCGTCATTGGAGTGAACCATGGGCAGTTTTTCCATTTGGCACTGGCTGGTCGTGCTGCTGATCGTGGTGCTGGTGTTTGGCACCAAGAAGCTCAAGAACATCGGCTCGGATCTCGGCAGCGCCGTCAAGGGTTTCAAGGATGGCCTGAAGGATGGGGGTTCGGCCCCCGACGCGGCCGCCACCGCCACGGCACAGGTCGGCCAGGACAAGGCGGCCGAGAAGACCACCATCGACGTCGACGCCAAGACCAAGTCGTGATCGCGGCCACTCCCGCATGATCGACCTCGGCATCTCCAAGCTCGCCCTCATCGGTGTCGTGGCCCTCGTCGTCATCGGCCCCGAGAAGCTGCCGCGCGTGGCCCGCACGGTGGGTGCGCTGCTGGGCAAGGCGCAGCGCTACGTCGCCGACGTCAAGGCCGAAGTCAACCGCACCATCGAGCTCGAAGAGCTCAAGCGCATGAAGGAGACGGTCGAGAAGACCGCGCGCGAGGTGGAGTCGCAAGTCAGCGCCACCGCCAGCGACTTCGAGCGCGACTGGGCCGAGGTGACCGCCGGGCTGGGTGGCACGTCGTCATCGGATTCGTTGGCCGACTCGTCCTCGATCGGCAGCCCCGTCTATCCCCAATACCGCCGGCCGAAGAAAAACTTCCGCCTCAAGCGCCAGGCCGTCCCCCAGTGGTACAAGGCTCGTGCCGGTGTTCGCACGCGGGCGTTGTCCGGTGCGGCCCGGGTGGCGCGTTACCGCCCCAAGATTCCCCCGCGCTGAGCCATGGCCGATTCCAAAGAGCCCGCCGACGAGCTTGCCGGCACCGAGCAGCCCTTCGTCGCGCACCTGATGGAATTGCGCGACCGAATTCTCTATGCCCTCTATGGCGTGGGGGTGGCGATGGCGCTGCTGGCCATCTGGCCCGGCCCCAGCGGCCTGATCGATCTGATCGCCGTGCCCATCCGTGCCCACATGCCACCGGACGCCAAGCTGATCGCGGTGGGGGTGTTCACACCGTTTTTCGTGCCCCTGAAGGTGCTGATGATGGCGGGCCTGCTGCTGGCGCTGCCGTGGGTCATCTATCAGATCTGGGCCTTCGTCGCCCCGGGGCTGTATAGCCACGAAAAGCGCTTTGCCCTGCCGCTCATCATCAGCGGTAGCGCGTTGGCCTATCTCGGCATCGCGTTCGTGCAGTTTTTCGTGCTCGACAAGATGTTTGCCTTCATCCAGGGCTTCACGCCCGCCAGCGTCAACGCCACACCCGACATCGCCTCCTACGTCGAGGCCATTCTGTCGCTGTACCTGGCGTTCGGCCTGGCCTTTCAGGTGCCGGTGGTGGTGATGCTGATGGTGCGCTTCGACATGGTCACCATCGACAAGTTGAAGGCGTTTCGGGGCTATTTCATCGTCATCGCGTTCGTGATCGCCGCCATCGTCACGCCGCCGGACGTGATCTCGCAGCTGGCCCTGGCCGTCCCCATGTGCCTGCTCTACGAGCTCGGCATCTGGGGAGCGCGCTGGTTCGTCAAAACCAAGCCCGCCGAGGACGAGTCCGCCGCTGCAGACAGTCGCTAGCGGGCAGAAGGGGGCGGACGGCGCGCCGGAATCACCGTCAGCGTGCGGCGGCCTTCGCGCCGCAGCACCTCGACCTCGGTCGCCACTCCCGGTTGGCGTGCCGCCACCGCCGCCAGCAGGCCGGCAACGTCGCGCACGGGCGTGTCGCCCACGCGGCTGATGACGTCGCCGGGGCGGATGCCGGCTTGCGCCGCCGGCCCGTCTTGCAGCACGCCCGCCACCACCACGCCCTGCGCGCCTGGCAGGCCCAGGTGGTCGGCCAGTTCTGGGGTCAGCTCTTGCGGCTCCACACCGATCCAGCCGCGCGTGACCGCGCCATCACGCACGATCGCTTCCATCACCTCGCGCGCGGTGGCGATCGGGATGGCGAACCCGATACCCATCGAGCCGCCCGAGCGCGAGTAGATCGCGGTGTTGATGCCCACCAAATGCCCCTCGGCATCGACCAACGCGCCGCCTGAGTTGCCCGGGTTGATGGCGGCATCGGTCTGGATGAAGTTCTCGAACGTGTTGATGCCGAGTTGGCTGCGGCCCAGTGCGCTGACGATGCCCGCCGTCACGGTCTGTCCGACACCGAACGGATTGCCGATCGCCAACACCCGGTCGCCCACTTCCAGCAACTCCGAGCGCCCCAGCACGATCACGGGCAGATCGTCCAGCGCGATGCGCAGCACCGCCAAGTCGGTCTCGGGGTCGGTGCCGATGACCTGCGCCGGCGCTTGCCGACCGTCGCTGAGCTGCACCAGTATCTCGTCGGCCTCTTCGATCACGTGGGTG
>NZ_CALIND010000114.1:0-10034 GCF_938045175.1 uncultured Tepidimonas sp. | reverse complement strand
TCGACCAACAGCACCCAGCGCCCCTCGTCGTCACTGAGTTGCCCCACCCACCCACCCCAGGGCCTGCAACGCACTCAGCGGCTCGTCGAGCTGCAGCGCATCGACACGCAACCGGCGCGCCAGCTGCGGCACCGACAGCCCGGGGCGCGGCGCTGCACGCGCCGCATCGAGTGCGGCCAGCAGCTCTAGCGCGAGTTGAAACGGCCAGCCCGGCGTGTCGCCGCGCCGCGCCACGCCCGCCAGTAGGCTGGGCAGGTAGGCCACGATCACCGCCCCCAGCAGCACGATCAACAACAGCAAGTAGAGCCAGACGAGCAGGATCGGCAGCGTGGCAAACGCGCCGTACACCGCCGAATAGGTGGGCACCGTGCGCAGATACCACGCCAGCGCCTGCTGCGCCAGCTCGAACGCGATGGCAACGAACACCCCGCCCACCAGCGCATGCCGCAGGCGCACCGGCGCATTGGGCACATAGCGGTACAGGGCGGCCACCCCCAGCACCACGAGGGCAAACCCCCCGATGTCGAGCAGCCAGCGGACCCCCGCATGGACGGCTGGCAGCCAACCTTTCGACACCGACAGGGCGTACGAACTGGCGCTCAGCGCCGCGGCCAGGCACAACGGCCCCAGGGTCAGCAGTGCCCAGTACACCAGCACCCGCTGCGCCAGCGGCCGCAAGCGCCGCACGCGCCAGATATCGTTGAGCTGGCGGTCGATGGTGAGCACCAGCGCCAGCGCCGTGATCAGCAGCACCAGCGCGCCGCTCCAGCCGATCTTGGCCGCGTTGGCTGAAAACTGCCACAGCGCGCTCGAAACCTGGCGCGCGATGCTCTCCGGCACCAGGGCCTCGACCATCCAGCGCTGCAGGCGCTGCTCGACGCGCGCAAACGCCGGAAACGCCGAAAAGATCGCCAGCGCCACGGTCAGCAGCGGCACCAGCGAGATGGTGGTGGTAAACGTCAGGCTGCCTGCCGCCACCCCCAGCCGGTCGCGCGCCAGGCGCTCGCGCAGCATGGCCAGCGTGGTGCGCCATGGAAAGTCGCGCAGCGCCCGCCACAGTCGGGCGCCTTCGGCCCGCCAAGGCGCTCGCCAATCGGCCTGACGACGGGCCCGGGAATGGGTCGGGGTTCGCGAATCGGTGGCGCTCATGCCGTTATCATGCCAGCCGATGACTGCCCCGTCTGCTCCCCTTGCCCCGCCGCTTGCGCCCCACCCCACCGACGAGGCGCTGCGGCTGGCCCGACGCACCCGTGCGCTGGCCGTGTCGTGCCTGCTCGCGCTCATCGTCCTAGGCCTGGCGTGGGAACTGTGGCTCGCTCCGCTGCGCCCCGGCGGCTCGTGGTGGGCGCTCAAGGTGTTGCCACTGACATTGCCGTTACCGGGTCTGCTGCGGCACCGCATGTACACCTACCGCTGGCTCAGCCTGCTCGTGTGGCTGTATTTCACCGAAGGCATCGTGCGCGCGACGACCGAAAGCGGCCTGTCGGCCCTGCTGGCCTGGACCCAGGTGCTGCTGTGTCTGGGGCTGTTTGCCGCCTGCGCGCTGCACGTGCGCTGGCGGCTGCGAGCGGCGCGCCAAGCCGCCTCCGAAGCGGCAACCACGCCCTGATGGAGATTCTGGATCCTGGACGCGCCCCCATGCCCCGCACCGATCTGCTGACCGAGCTGCGCGCCGCCGTCGGTGCTGCCCATGTGCTGACCGCTGCCGACGGCGACGACCTGACCGCTTACGAGCAAGACTGGCGCCGCCGCCACCGTGGGCGCGCGCTGGCCGTGGTGCGCCCAGGCAGCCCGCAGGAGGTGGCCGCCGTGGTGCGCCTGTGCGCCGCGCACGGCACCCCTATCGTGCCACAGGGGGGCAACACCGGGCTGGTGCTGGGCGGCGTGCCCGACACCAGCGGCCGCCAGGTGGTGCTGAGCCTGCAACGGCTGCAGCGCGTGCGCGCGCTCGACCCCGACAACCTGACCCTGACCGTGGACGCTGGCTGCGTGCTGCAAGTGGCCCAGCAGGCCGCCGAGGCTGCGGGCCTGTGGCTGCCGCTGAGCCTGGCCTCCGAAGGGAGCTGCACCATCGGCGGTAATTTGGCCACCAATGCCGGTGGCACGCAGGTGCTGCGCTTTGGCAATGCGCGTGACCTGTGCCTGGGGCTGGAAGTCGTCACCGCCGACGGCCAGCTCTGGGACGGCCTGAGCGGCTTGCGCAAGGACAACACGGGCTACGACTTGCGCCACCTGTTCATCGGCAGCGAGGGCACGCTGGGCATCATCACTGGGGCGGTGCTCAAGCTGGTGCCACAGCCCGCCGCACGCCTGACCGCGTGGGCCGCCGTGTCGGGGCTGACCGACGCCCTGGCACTGCTGGCACTGGCGCAACGCCGGCTGGGCCCGACACTGACCGGCTTCGAGGCCATGAACGCGTTCGCGCTCAGCCTGGTGGACCGGCACTTCCCCGACCTGCGCGTGCCACTGTGGCGCGAACACCCATGGTGTGTGCTACTGGAGGTGAGCGACCACGATAGCGAAGTGCACGCCCGCGGGGCGCTGGAGGCCACGCTGGCCGCGGCCATCGAGCAGGGTGCAGCGCGCGACGCCATCGTCGCCGAAAGCCTGGCGCAGGCGCGCACCCTATGGCACATCCGCGAAAGCATCCCGCTCGCCCAAGCGCAGGAGGGGCTCAACCTCAAGCACGACATCAGCCTGCCGGTGTCGCGCATCCCTGCCTTCTGCGCGGAGGCAGAAGCCGCGCTGCACGGGACCGTGCCCGGTGCGCGCGTGGTCAATTTTGGCCACCTGGGCGACGGCAACCTGCACTTCAACGTGCAGGCGCCGCCGGATACGGATGCCGCCACGTTCCTGCAGGAACACGAAGCCCACGTCAATCAGCTGGTCTACCGCCTGGTGCAGCGCCACGGCGGCTCCATCAGCGCCGAGCATGGTATCGGCGGCCTCAAAGCGGCGCTGCTGCCCGCGTTCAAGGACCCCACGGCGCTCGCGATCATGCGCGCCATCAAGCGCGCGCTCGACCCTGCGGGCCTGCTCAACCCCGGGCGCGTGCTGCTGCCCGATAATGCAGCCCCATGAGCCAGCGCCCGATCCGCACGCAGTACGAAGACTTCATGCGCCACGTCTTCGAGCACGGCACGCCCAAGACCGACCGCACAGGGGTGGGCACGCGCAGCGTATTCGGCTACCAAATGCGCTTCGACCTGTCGGAGGGCTTTCCGCTCGTCACGACCAAGAAGCTGCACGTCAAATCCATCATCTACGAGCTGCTGTGGTTTTTGCGCGGCGAACGCAATGTGCGTTGGCTGCAAGAGCGCGGCGTGACCATCTGGGACGAGTGGGCGCGCGCCGACGGCGACCTGGGCCCCATCTACGGCGTGCAATGGCGCTCGTGGCCAAAACCCGACGGCGGCCACATCGACCAGATCAGCGAGGTGTTGCATACCCTGCGTACCAACCCCGACTCGCGACGCATCATCGTCAGCGCCTGGAACGTCGCCGACCTGCCCCAGATGGCGCTGGCGCCGTGCCATGCGTTGTTTCAGTTCTACGTGGCCGACGGCCGACTGTCGTGCCAGCTCTACCAGCGCAGCGCCGACGTCTTTCTGGGCGTGCCGTTCAACATCGCCAGCTATGCGCTGCTGACGCACATGGTGGCGCAGCAGTGCGACCTAGGCGTCGGCGACTTCATCTGGACCGGTGGCGATTGCCACATCTACCACAACCACGTGGAGCAGGTGCAGCTGCAACTGTCGCGCTCGCCCTACCCCTACCCAACGCTGCGCATCCGCCGCCGCCCGCCGACCCTGTTCGACTACGAATTCGACGACTTCGAATTCCTGGACTACCAGCACCACCCGGCCATCAAGGCGCCCGTGGCGGTGTGAGCCGCCCCTACCCGTGATGCTGTCGCGCGCCCAAGCCCTGGGACTGGTGGCCTTGACGCTGATGTGGGGCGTCAACTGGCCGGTCATGAAACTGTCGCTGCAGGAGCTCTCGCCCCTGTTCTTCCGCGCCGTGACGATGACCGGCGGCGCGCTGTGGCTGTTCGCGTTCTATCACTGGCGCGGTGTGCGCCTGCAGCCCCGGCGCAGCGAGTGGCGCAGCATCGTCACGCTGGCACTGCCCAACATGCTGGGCTGGCACACGCTGGCCATCTTTGGCGTGGCCGCCCTGGCGTCCGGGCGGGCGGCCATCCTGGGCTTTACCATGCCGGTGTGGACGGTGCTGCTGGGGGCACTGTTCTTCGGCCAGCCGCTGACGCGGCGCACCTCCGTGGCGGCGCTGGCGGTGGTGCGGTAGGCCAGCAGCACGCCGTCTTCCCAGCGCGCGATCTCCCGGCCGCTCATGAAGATGGGCAGGCAGGCCAGCAGCGTGGCCACCCACCATCACCCACAGATCGAAGTTCAGGACAGCTTCGGAAATGGGCAGGCCACGGGGCGCCACCACGCCGGCCAGGCCCAGGCAGACAAGGATGTTGAAGATGTTGCTGCCCACCACGTTGTCCACGGCCAGATCGGTGGTGCCGTTGGCGGCTGCGCCTACCGACACCGCCATCTCCGGCGCACTGGTGCCGAGGGCCACGATGGTCAAGCCTACCACCAGGGGCGAGATCCCCTAGGACAGCGACAACCGCGCGGCGCCGCGCAAGAGTCCCTCAGCCCTGCCATCAGGGCGACCAGGCCAACGATGAGCAGGGCGATGGGCATGGCGTGGACCTCCTTCCCTGGATGCAATGTGGCGCCATCGTGCCATAGAGGCACACCTGACACAGACCGACAGAACGAATCGTTTGTTTGTTATAATGAACTCACACCGATATTTCTCAGGAAAACCTCGTGAGCACCGTCTCAGCCATCGGCAGGAATCTGCTGCGATTTCGGGAACAGCGAGGGCTCACGCTGGCGGGCTTGTCCGAGCGCAGCGGGGTGGCGAAATCGACCTTGTCGCAGCTGGAAAACGGCGATGGCAACCCCACGATCGAGACCCTGTGGGCTGTGGCCAACGCCCTGGGAGTGCCCTTCGGCCAGCTGGTCAACGAGGAACTGAGCGACGGCGGCGAGCTGTCGGACAAGGGGGTGATTTTTCGATTAATCGAAAAATCGACCGACGACCCCGAGATCGAGGTCTATCTGATCGAACTGCTGCCAGGCTGCCGCAAGGACTCCGCCCCGCATCCGGAAGGGGTGAAGGAACGCATCACGGTGCTGTCCGGGGCCATGCTGGTGGGGCAGGCCGACCGGCCGCGCATGGTGAGGGCAGGCGACACCCACACTTTCGACGCCGATGTGCCGCATGTGTACGCAGCCACCGAGCAAGGCGGCCGGGCCATGGTGGTGATCGTGTATCCGCCCAAGACGTATTCGGCCAGTGCCTCCACGCTCTACCTAGAGTGTCCCCAGGCCCCGAGCGCCTGGGAGGGAGTGCGCAGCGTGATGGAGCGCGCCCTGCTGGAGGTGTCCAACGGCCTGGGCGCGCGCATCCTGCGACTGCGCGGTGAGCCGCTCAATGGGCGTGACGGCCTGCTCAAGCTGCGCCAGATGCAGCACGAGGCCACCGCCGGTCCCTGGCGCTGGCCGGTGCTGTCGCTGGTGGAAGACGACGCCCAGGGGCCGTATGTCGCCGTGGTGCCCATGCCCCTGACCGGAGCCTTTGCCCAACCCGACCAGGCACCGCCCGCCTGGGCCAACGCCGACCTGCCGGCTGCCGCCATCCGCCTAGCCCGGCTGGCGGAATCGCCCTTCATCGAGCTGGGCGCGCCCGAAACGGCTGCGATCCAGGCTTATTTGGAGGGCCACAGCTGGGTGCTCAACAGCCTGGCCGCTGAGGTGCTGCTGCAGCGGGGGCGCATGTGCATGCCGCGGCAGCTGCATCACGTGCGCCCGGCGCCCGCAGCGGCGCAGCGCGGCGGCCGGGACGGGCCGTTCTCCAGCCGCATCGACGTGGAGCAGTACGATACCTTCGAGCTGCTGCACCCCGCCTACGCCCGCCAAGTAGTGGCCGCCGCCCAGGATATCGCAAGCTTCGCCGGACCGCAGCCCGCCTTGCAGGCCATCGACGTGGGCGCAGGGCCGGGTCTGCCGTTGCTGATGCTGCACGAGCTGCATCCGGGTTGCCGTTTCCTGGCCGTCGAACCCGACGAGGCGGCGTTTGTGTGCCTGCAGCGCAATGCCCACGGGGTTGAGGGCATCGAGCTGCATCACGGCGGCTTCCTGGAGCTCGACCTGCCGAGCGGCGAGACACCGCTCATCACCTCTTTCGGCGCCTCGCACCACTTCAACACAGCCTTCATGCTGCAAAAGGCCATGCAGCTGCTGCAGCCCGGCGGGCTGCTGGTGGTGGCCGACGAGTTCCTGCCCGAATTCGCCAGCGTGGATGAACGCAACCTCGCCCTGGTGCGCCACCACAGCGCCTACCTGCTGGCCAGCATGGCCTGGGTGGGTGAGCCGCCGGCCTCCGAAGGGGGGCTGGACCTCAGGCTCTACCGCGACTTGCGCCGCTCCATCATCATGGCCATGGTCGCGGCCACCGAGGGCAAAACGAACCAGGCGGTGAGCCTGTGCCGTAACCTGTATGCGCGCCTGTGCGAGTCCGGTTTGCGCGAGCGCCCTGCACATGAGATCGGGGCCTTCGTGCGCTTCTACTGGCTGGAGCTGCAGGCCATGGTGGCCGGCTTCGACTACGAGGTCGAGCGCAAGACCTTCCCGCGCCGCTTTGCCGGGCTGGCCGCGCTGGCCGGGTTGGAGTTGCGCCGCCACCGCCGGGTGTTTGCCACCACCGGCAGCGACGACTGGGGCGGGGGCACCCATGTCTTCACCTTCAGCAAGCCGGAGGGCGCATGACGCGGCAGGTGCTGCGCGGCCTGGGCGACAGCCTGGCCATTGCAGCGGGCTACGTGCCCGTGGCTTTTTCTTTCGGGCTGGCCGCCGTTCAGATGGGTTTGGGGGCTCCATGGGCCGTGGCCATCTCAGCCATCGTTTTTGCAGGGGCCAGCCAGTTCGTGCTGGTGTCCCTGCTCGCCGCCGGCGGCGGGCCGCTGACGGTGGTGCCCACCATCTGGCTGCTCAATGCCCGCCATCTGCTCTACGGTCGGGTGGTGGCCGAACAGCTCGCGCAGGCGCGCCCGGCCCGCGTGCGCCCGGCCCTGGCCTTTGGCCTGACCGACGAAGTCTTCGCCTGCGCGGCCGCGCGTTTGCCCACCCTGGCCCCGGCCCAGCGCGCGGGCTGGCTGGCTGGCCTGCAGGCCGGGGCTTATGGCGCGTGGATCGCTGGCACCTGGCTGGGGGCCGAGACCGGCGCCCAGCTGGTGGACCGGATCCCCCTGCTGCAGGAGGCTTTGCAGTTCGTGCTGCCGGCGCTCTTCCTGTCGCTGCTGCTGCAGATGGGGGTGCACGGACGTGGCCGGGCGCTGTGGGGGGCGGCGGGTGTCACGCTGCTGGGCCTGGCCCTGGGCCCGGCCCATGTGGCCATCCCGGCCGGCATGCTGGCCGGTGCGGCCCTCCAGTTGCTGCAGGCACACGTGGACGAGGACGGCGACGATGAGTGAAGCCGGCTGGATACAGCTGCTGACCGTGCTGGCCTGTGGGCTGGGCACCTTCCTGCTGCGCTCCTTGCCCTTCTGGTGGGGGCTGCGTCAAAGTACCGAGCGTTCGAACCTTATCCGCCGCTGGTCCTCGGCCATCGGCCCGGCCGCCATCGCCGCCCTGCTGGTGGCCTCGCTCTTCCCCCTGCTGTGGCCAGCCGCCGGCCCCACCCGCGCCCTGCCCACGGCCGTTGCCATCGCCGCCGTGATCCTCCTCCAGCGCCTGCGCGGGGGGCTGGCGGCCTCCACGCTGCTGGGCACGGGGGTGTATGCGTTGATGTTGTGGGTGATCGGGTGACGCGTTGTACCCAACCACCCCCTGATTTACTCATAACTATTTGATTTAGCTCTGGATTTCACGCTTTCTCGGCAAAAATATCTCCCACTTTCACATCCTCGTGTGCGCGATTTGCGGGAGTTTTCTGTGAAGTTTGCCCGCCCTGCCACAGACGATTTCTTCCGCTCGCGCATCGATCACATGATCGATCTGCGCCACCCGCTGGCGGTGCTGGCCTCTCGCATGCCCTGACAGCAAATCGGAGGATCGGTGGCGCATCTGTTGTCGCGCAAGGCGCGCTCGGGCATCGCCATGCCCGATCTCGATCTGTTTGGTGAACAGGTGCAGCGCCGCGAACGCTTGAGCCACGCGGGGCGCCCGCGCGTGCCGCTGCGCATCATGATCAGCCTCCTGTATCTCAAGCACGCCTTCAACGAGTCGGACGAAGGGGTGGTCGAGCGCTGGCGCAATGCTGGCGCGACTGTATCAGCAAGGGCAAGGCCCGAACACCCTACGAATTCGGCGTCAAGGCGGGCATTGCCAGCACGCTCAAGGGCAACCTGATCGTGGGTGCGCGGGCCTTCCATGGCCATCCGTATGACGGACACACCCTGCGCGAACAGCTCGAGCAGGCCACGATCCTGATGCAAGACTGTGCGGTCGAGCCCGCGACGGTGTTCGTCGATCGGGGCTACCGGGGGGTGGATGCGCTGCAACTCGGATGTGCGCATCGTGCACCGAGGCAAGACCCCACAGATCAGCAAGCAGGAGAGTAAGCTGCTCCGGCCACGAAAACATCGAGCCCATCCCCTCTTTTGCGCCTGTTGCAGCCGGCCGAGGCGGGGGCGATATCGCTCAGGCCAGGCTTGATGCGCTCGCAACCGGGGCTCGGGTGAAGATTTCAGGAACGACTATGTAAATGGTCGGCGACGGTGTGCATGGCGGGTTTTATGTTCGAAGCGCGGCGACGCAGCTCTTCCAGCGCCAGGCACACTTCGCGGTCGTCGATGTCGATGCGGATCATGTGCTATCCTTTCAGTGGCCCAAGCATGGGGGCGTCCGACTCATACCCGGAAGTCGTCAAGGACGTGGAGCTCCTGGGGCGGGCCACTTTCGCATGCTCTTGAGCACGATCATCTTGCGCCCGGTGCGCACTTCCCACACCATCACGTAGCGGATACCGGACTGTGGGTCCGTGTATTCAAGCACGATGGCCGGGCGGCCAATATCCGTCGTCCCATCGAGACGCCACTGTCCGTCTCGCAGCGCGATGGCCGCGAGGCGGAAGTCATCGGCGGTCACGGCTAACTGGCCAAGACGCGCCTCTGTCGCCGGATCGCCATGACGCCGAAAAGCGTGACGGACATCATCGGCGGCGAGCGCCCAGTCATAAAGACCCTCGACGCTAGCCCGTCTCATCTCATCGCTCGTGAGCAATCCCAGCGTCTGATACGGCTCGACGTGCGCGCGCGCTTCAAGATCTACCTGGCCGATGCGGCCATTGCGCCAGTGGCGATGCGCAACGGCAAAGCTATTCTGGAAGACGCGGCAGCGCTGGGCCTTGCTACCGAGACGGCCGTGTTCAAGCACCTGTTGCCCGCTACTGCGCGCAGACCGTGCGCTTCTCTTACTGGCGTGGCAAAAAAGACTGGGAAGTGGCTCTCGTCGCCAAAGTGGGCGGCGAGCTGTTTCCCTTCGAAGTAAAGTATCGCGCCCAGTACACTGGCGTACGAGAACTCAACGGTCTGATCGAGCTGTGCCAAGCCAAGCGCATCGCGCGGGGCCACTGAGCTTCTGGAGGGCCCGTAACGATGAAACTTAGAGTCTGTGAACGCCAGCGCCCGCTGGGCTTACCACTTGGGCACTACAAACTCACTGTCATGACGCGCGTGGCCGACGACAGGTCGCGAGCCGCAAGGAGGATCTCTTGTCAGCCATCCACGATCTGATTGCCCAGGTCAGCGACCCACGGTTGCGCGAGCGGCTGGCTGCAGAGTGGGCCAGCGCCTCGAAGGAGAAGAAATTCGGCCTGGTGTTCGAGGACCACCTGCCCGAACGGTTGCCGCTGCCCAAGGCCCGGCCGCGCCGCGGCGACCTGGTGTGCCGGCGCGCAGGGGGATGTCCTGTTTTTTGTGTGTGGGGCGGTTTCTGAATCTGTCCTCGTGTCGTTCA
>NZ_CALIND010000113.1:0-24230 GCF_938045175.1 uncultured Tepidimonas sp. | reverse complement strand
CAGCCGCCCACCGTGCAGCGTGACCATGCGGTTGTATTGGCCCTGCATGATGAGCTGCGCCGCCTCGTTGCCGAACTGGGTGGCCAGCACACGGTCGAACGGCGTGGGCGAGCCGCCCCGCTGCACGTGGCCGAGCACGGTGGCGCGCACCTCCGAATCGAGCCGCGGCTGCAGCTGCTCGCGCAGCACGTGCGCCACGCCGCCCAAGCGGATCGGGTCGGGGCTGTCGGCGATGCGCTGCTGCACGGTGCGCTCACCCCCCCGGGGTTTGGCGCCCTCACCGATGCAGATGATGGTGTAGCGCTGGCGCCGCTCGCGCGTGCGGCAGACGGCTGCCACCGCATCGAGGTCGAAATCGATCTCGGGCAGCAGGATCACGTCCGCCGCGCCGGCTAGCCCCGCCTCCAGCGCGATCCAGCCTGCGTAGCGGCCCATGGTCTCGACGATCATCACCCGGCTGTGGCTCTGCGCGGTGGTCTGCAGCCGCTCGATCGCCTCGGCCACCGTGGCCACCGCAGTGTCGAACCCAAAGCTGCGCTCGCAGCCCACGATGTCGTTGTCGATCGTCTTGGGCACGCCCACGATGGGCAAGCCACGCTGCGCCAGACCGTGCGCGATGGCCATGCTGCCGTCGCCGCCGATCACCACCAGCGCCTGCAGCCCCAGGGCGCGCGCGTGGGCCAGCACGCGTTCGGTGTCGGCCTCGCTGCGCAGGGGGTTGGCACGGTTGCTGGTGCCCAAAATGGTGCCGCCCCGCATCAAGATGCCGCTGACCGACTCCCAGGTCAGCTCGCGCACGCGCGGCGTGTCGGCCATCAGGCCGCCAAAACCGTCTTCGATACCGATGACCTGCGCGCCACACTGGCGCAACAGCGATTTGGCCACCGCGCGAATGACGGCGTTGAGGCCGGGGCAGTCACCGCCGCCGGTCAGGATTCCGATACGCATCGTCATGAACAGCTCACTCCTGGATCGTTGGGAAGGGGTCGGACTCAGCGTTGCGCGCGCGGCCACAAAGCCCACAGTTGCAGCGGTTGCTTCAGGCCCGCCGCCAGCGGATAGGCGGCATCGCCCCAGCCGACGAAAAAATCGGCGCGCACGGCACCCACGATGGCGCTGCCTGTGTCCTGCGCCAGCACCAGCCGCTGCAGCCGCGCCACGGACCCGCTGGAAGCCAGCCACAACGGGGTGCCGTAGGGAATCGCATCGCGATCGACCGCGACCGAGCGGCCCGGGGTGAGCGCCACGCCCTGCGCCCCGCGGGGGCCGAACTGGGCGTCGAGCATGGTCAGCGGCTCCTCACGAAAGAAGACGACGCGCGGGTTGACCCACAGCAGCTCGTCGAGGCGCTGCGGGTTGGCCGCGGCCCACGCGCGGATGGCTTCCCAGGTGCCCTCGCGGATCTCGCGCCGCTCCAGCAGCCAGCGACCGACGCTCTGGTACGGGTGCCCGTTGTGCGCGGCAAACGCCAGCCGCACGAGCGAAATGCGCCCATCGGGCTCGAGGATACGCAGCCGCCCCGAACCCTGGATTTGCAGCAGCAGCGCATCGAGCGGGTCGGCCAGCCAGGCCAGCACCTGGCCCTGCAGCAGCTGCTGCACCTGCGGGTCGCTGTCGATTTGCTGCCGCGTGTACCACGGCTGCCCGGCGGCACTGGCCAGCGCGGCCGGCGGTGCGTAGAGCGGGACGCGGTAGGGTCCGTGCGCCACCCGGCTGGCCAGCAGCTCAGGCTCGTAGTAGCCGGTCAGCAAGCCGGGCCGGTTGGCCCCGTCCGGCGCCAGCACGCGGTAGGGCTGCAGGCGCTGCATGATCCAGGCATGGCGCTCGGCCTCGTCGCCCAGCGTCAGGCGCCGCATCTCGGCGCAGATGGGGCCCCACGGCGGGGCGGGTCGCTCGCAGCTGCGCAGCCAGGCGTTCCATGCCTCGTGCAGGGCGTCCCGTCCCCAGCCGGGCAGTTCGCTCCAGCGCACCGGCTGCCACAGCGCGGCCCCGCGCCGCACGGGGGGCGGCAGCGGCCTCGCATCGGCCGCCTGCCACGCCGCGTCGAGGGGGGTGAGCACGGCCGGTCCCTCGCCATCCACCGGGACAGGCAGGGCAACCGCGGGCGGTTGGGGAACCTGCAGAGGGGCTGCCGGCTCCACTGCGGGGAGCGTGGGCGCGGGCGGCGACGCATCGGTGACCGCGACGGGTACGCTGCCACAGCCCGCCATGGCGCCCACGACGATGACCGCCCCCCAGCCAGCCACCCGCCGCACCGCCCGACCGATTCTCTTACCCGTTGCCGTCATGACCCTGTTGCTGCTCGAAGCGCTAGGCGCCCTGTTGTTGTTCATCTTCATCGTCTGGTGGACCATGTTCGCGGGCCGCAAGCGGGGCGAGCCGCCCGAGGCCGCGCCCGCACCGGATGCGGCACCCCCGGCGCCTGAGCGCGCGCCCGGGTCTCGGCCACCACCCCCGCCCCCGTCCCCGCACGAGTAAGCGCGCCCACCACGGCTCACAGGCGCCGGTGGCTCAGCGCCGGCAGCCGGCGCCGCACGTCGAGCAGCCGCTCGCGCTTGAGATCGGCCACCACCACCCCGGGCCCCGTGGCCTGCTGCGCCAGCACCACTCCCCAGGGGTCGACGATCATGCTCTGGCCCCACGTCTGGCGGCCGTTTTCGTGGCGGCCCCCTTGGGCGCTGGCGATCACGTAGGCCTGGTTTTCGATGGCGCGCGCGCGCAGCAGCACCTCCCAGTGCGCTTGTCCCGTCACATGGGTAAACGCGGCCGGCACCACCAGCACGTCCGCCGCCAACAATCGATACAACTCGGGAAAGCGCAAGTCGTAACACACGCTCAAGCCCACGCGCCAGTCGGTGCCGGAGCGGTCGCGCAGGGTGAACGCCACCGGCCGCTCCCCAGCTTGCAGCACGGCCGCTTCGTCGTAGCCCTGCTGCCCGTCGTGAAAGCGAAACAGGTGAATCTTGTCGTAGCGTGCCACGCAGCGCCCGTGCGGGTCGAACGCGAGCGACGCGTTGGCCGCGTGCTGCGGATCGTCAGTGGCCAGCGGCACCGTGCCGCCCACGATCCACAGCCCCAGCTCGCGCGCGGCGTCGGACAAAAAATCCTGCATCTTGCCCAGGCCCGGCGGCTCGGCCAGCAACAGTTTGTCGGCGTCGCGCGCGCCCATGAAGCCGAAGTACTCTGGCAACACGGCCAGCTCGGCACCCGCGTGGCGGGCTTGGTCGAGCAGTTCGTGCGCCTGCGTCAGGTTGTGCTCCAGGCTGACGCCGGAGACCATTTGAATGGTGGCGACTTTCATCGGTTTGGCTCCGGGTTGGCATCGGTCGGGTTGGCAACGGGTATCGTACGCGCAATGCGCTCCACCTCGGGGTCGGCCCAAGTGCCCGTGATGCGAAACGTTTGCGTGGCCGCCGCTTGCAGCGGCTCGCGCAGCAGCCACTGCGCAAGGAACGTCCCCAGCCCGGTGACCGGGTTGATCGCCGCGGCCACCAGCGACGCCGTACCGGCGTTGAGTTCCGGCACGACGACGGCGGTGAGGTCCTGCGTCTCGCGCACCAGGTCGGCGCGGCCCTCGATGAGCACGGCGGCGCTGACTCCCTTCATTTGCAAATTGTTGGTACTGGCCACCCCGCCCTCGATGCGGGCATGGCCGCGCACGAAGTCGAATGCAAACCCCTCGCTGAAGACGTCGCGAAAATCCAGTGTCAGTCTCCGCGGCAGCGACTGCAGGCTCAGCACCCCCAGCAGCTTGGCAATGCCGGGGTCGGCCTTGAGGAATTGCCCCCGCTGCACGTCGAGCGCGAGCTCGCCGGACAGGCTGGGCAAGTGTAGCGCCAGCGGCGCGCCTATCCAGCCGATCGAGCCCTCCAGCCGGCCCCGTCCGCCGCGCAGCGTGCCCGCAAAACCGAAGCGATCCAACAGCGCGCCCGCATCGTCGATGTCGAGCCGTACCTGCAGCGCCGTACGGCGCGCGCTGGCCGCCTGTCCGGGTGCCGTCAGCGCCGCTGCGGTGGGTGCCCAATTGCCAGTGGCGCTCAGGCGCGCTTCGGGCACGCTCAGGCGCAGCGTCTGCAGCCGCCACTCGCGCGCCGCGACGCCACCCTGCGTGGCATCGCGATTGACGGCCTGCAGCTCCAACCGCCCCAGGCGACGCCCGGCCAGCTCGAAGTCGTCCACCACCACGTCCAACGCCGGCATCGAACGCGGCTGACCAGCCAGTCGCTCGACGTCGTCCGCTGCGCTGGGCGGCAGCTGCAGCCGCGCCAGCCGTGCCATCAGCCGCTCCTGCGTGCCGCCGTCGTACTCCAGATAACCGTTGAATTGGCGCGCCACCACCGACAAACGCCAGGCGTCGCCCGCACGCGTGCCGCCGGCCACCAGGGCGTCGAACGGCCGCCCCCCCAGCACCAGCCGATCCAGCGTGATGCCAAACTGGGTTGGCCAATAGGCGGTACCGTCGCGCCAGCCAACGGCGGCGCTGCGCGCGCCAGCCGCCACTGGCGCGGCCGGCTCCAGCGCCGCCGCCCACGCATCGGCGTCCAGCGCGCGCAGGCGCACGACGCCCGCCACCCCCGACACCGGCCAATCGGGCCACTCGGCCCCCAGGGCCAGCCGCCCGCGGCGCACCGTGGTGACGTCGCCTCGATGCTCGCGCTCATACTCGGCGCGCAGCGGCACCCCATCGGCTGCGGGCTCGATACTCAGGCGCAGCCGATCGCGGGTGGACGCCGCGCCGGGCTCAGGGCGGGGTTGCGCCTGGATCGCCAGCGCGACGCGCCAGGCCGATTCCGCCGGCTTGGCCAGCGGCGCGGGCAGCGCCAGGGCCATGCCGCGCAGGTCGGTGTCCACCTGCAGATCCATCCCGTTGGGGCCGAAAGCCAGCCCGAGCGTGTAGCGTGTCGCGCCCTGCGCGTACTGCCCCAGCCAGCGCGCCCAACCCCACGCAGGCGCCGACTGCAGGCCGACGGCGCTGGCGCTGCCCTGGCCCTGCAGGCGGATCACGGCCGCGCCGTCGCGGCGCGTCATGCCACCGGCAAAGCGCAGCTCACCCCCGAGCGCACGGGCGCTCGCCGACGAGAGGTCGAACCCCTGATCGGTGAAGTCGATGACCGCCCGCACACCCTGCAATGCAGGCAGATCCGGCCCCCATTGCACGTCGTTGCCCGCCAGCCGCACCTGTCCGCGCACTTGCGTGCGGTCGGTGTCGTCCAGCGGGATGCGCAGCTGCAACGGCACCTCGACGGTGCCGTCGGCGCGCACCTCGTCGAGCGCCCCGTCGGTCATGGCGCGCAGCGGGGACGCGGCGACGAAGCGCAGCGCCTCCGCGGCCGGGCCACGGATGAGGCCATCGACTTGCAGCAGCGGGGCATCGGCCATGTAGTCGGCGATCACCGCGTCGGCCTGCACCACGCGCAGCGCGGGCTGGCCAAGCACGCCGCCGCTGGCGCGGGCCACCTGCAAGCGATGGCCATCGATGCGCAACTCGGCGTCGAGCGCTGCCAGCGCGGGCCACGGCGCGCTGCCCGCGGGCAGCAGCGAAGGCGGCGCGTAGTCGAGCACCACGTCCTGCAGCTGCGCGCGCACCTCGAACGTGCCTTGGCGCGCGGCGGCGAATGGAAAGTCCCACAGATCGCCATCGACGCGAAACGTCGCCTGGGCCACCCGCCCGGCCCGGATCGCCGCACGCAGATACTGCCGTGTATCGGCCCCCACGGTCAGCGGCAGATAACGCACCACGCGCGTGCCGTCGGCGCGCGTGAGCCGCAGGTCGAGCTGCAGCAGCCCGGGAAAGCGATCGCGCGCCGCGCTGCGCGCCGGGTCGGCGGTGCGCCAGCGCAGGCGGCCGCTGCCCGCCGCGTCAGCGTTGGCAAAGCTCAGTTGCTCGACGTCGAGCGCGATGTCCGGGCCGTCGAGCGTCCAGCGCAGCTGCGCGTTCAGCTCGTCGAACGCCAGACGCGGTTCCTCGAAAACACCAGGGAACGTCAGCGCCCCGCGCCGCAGCGCCACGCTGGCGCGGCCGCCGCGCTCGTCGAAGGCAAATTCGGCGTCCACGCCCTCGACCCCCGGACGCCCGTAGGCGGGCGCCTTGTTGGCGTTGTCGCCCGGTACCACGGCCGCCGCTGCGCCAGGGCGCAAGGCCAGCCCCTGCACCCGCCCGCGCGCCGACCAGCGCTCGGGCGCGCCCGGGCGCTCCGCGGCCGACCAGCGCACCACGAGCCCTTCGGCGATGCCCGCGGGCTGCGTGGCCAAGGCCCAACGGTTGACCGCGTCGCCCAGCGGCAGCACGCGCGCGAGCCGTTGCAGCACTCCCAAATCCAGTCGGTCCGACGTCAGCATCCAGCGGCGCAGCGCGCCATCGCCCGCCTGCGCCAGCTCGAAGCGCACATCGCCACGTGGCCATTCGGCACCGTCGGCGGTGGTGATGGTCAGGCCCTGCGTGGTCCAGACCATCGTGTCGCCATCGCGCTGCACCCCGAGCCGCCCGCCCAGGTGGGCCACGGCCAGCGGCTCGATGTTGGTTTCCGCTGTGCGCGCCCAGGCAATCTGCACGTCGCTCCACTGCACGTCCGCGACGGCCGCGCGCCATTGGCCGCGCTGCACGTCGGCCCACAGCCGCAAGGCCCCCGTGGCCCGCCCCGCGCGCACGCCCCACAGCGCCGCGGTATCCACGTACTGCCCCAGCCGCTGCAGGTCCAGCCGCGGCGCCTCGAGGTACGCCTCGCCCGACCAGTCGCGCCAGCGCCCAGGGTGGGTCTGCCACAGCGGGCGGCTGAAGCGCCCCCGCACACTGAAGCGCTCGCCCCACTCGGGTGGCGGCGTGGCGTCGAGCCGAAATTCGTGCCGCCAGCCGGGATTGCGCACGACGATATCCACCTGCTCGAGCACCAGGGGCGGGGCATCTGGGCGCTGCTCATCGACCCAGCGCACGCGTCCGCCGCGCAGCGCAAACTCGCGCTGCCCGAAAAACCAGTCGGCCGCCCGGCTGTCGCCGGGGGTGGCGTTGACGTCCAGTCCCGCGACCTGCAATCGGCCATCTGCGAGTCGCCGCACCTCGAGCACCGCCCCCTCGATGGCGAGCTGCTCGAATCCCACGCGCCACAGCGACGCCACCGACAGCGCCGCTTGCACCCGCGGCAGGTGCAGCGCCTCATGGCCTTGGGCATCATGCAGCCGCACGTCGCGCAGCGTCAACCCTGGCACCGGCCCAGTGGCAGCTGCCTCGATCGCCCCCACCGTCACCCGCACCCCCAGGGCGCGTGTGGCCACCGCCTCCAGCGCCGGACGCCATGCCTCGGCCCGCGGCACAATCCAGAACTGGAGAGCCCCCCACGCCACCCCGAGCAACAACCAAACGGCCACCACCCCTGCGAAGAGGAGCTGCGTCGCCCATGCCCACAGGCGCAGGCGGCGAGACACGGCAGAGGAGGTCATCGGTGCAGTCACACGAAATTATGATGTCGAGCGCTTGCGTTGGTTCGCCCAACGCCGACCACAGCCGGTTCGTGCAACGCATCCGGCGCCGCTACGAGACCGAACGCCACTGGTTGCCGCCGGGTGTGCCTGACGCTGCTTCGTTGCGCCAAACTTGGCAAACCCTGCGTGCACACGGCCACGACGTGCCGGCGGCCCTGCGCATCGTGCGCCACCTGACGCTGGAGCGATTGGCGGTACTCGACTGTGAACAAGGCGCGCCATTGTCGGCCATCACACACGCCATGACCGCGCTGGCCGAACTGGTGCTCGATGAAGCCGCGCGCGCCGCACGCGCCGAACTCGACGCCATCCACGGCCCCCCGCAGGCCGGCCCCCAGCGGGCGGGCACGCCGCTGCCCCCCGATTTGCAGGCCGAGCCTGGGCGCTGCGGCTGGTGGATCGTCGGCATGGGCAAGCTGGGCGCGCGCGAGCTCAACGTCTCCAGCGACATCGACCTCATCTACGTCTACGAGACCGACGGCGAGACGCGCGGCGATGCCCAGGGGCGCCAGCGCATCACCAACCACGAATATTTCGCCAAGCTGGTCAAGCGCATGCAGGCGCTCATCAGCGAGGTGACCGAGCATGGGCAGGCGTTTCGCGTCGATCTGGCGCTGCGCCCCAACGGCAACTCGGGCCCGCCGGCGGTACCCCTGGGCGCGTTGGAGGACTACTTCCAGGCACACGGCCGCGAGTGGGAGCGCTTCGCCTGGCTCAAAAGCCGCGTCGTCGCCCCGGCCGACAGCGCCTGCCGCGACGGCAGCGGTGCCTGGCTGCGCCCGGTGGTGCTGCCCTTCGTCTTTCGGCGCTACCTGGACTACGCGGTGTTCGACGCCCTGCGGCGTCTGCACCAGCAAATTCGCGAACACGCGGTGCGGCGCGCGGCCGGCCACCCCGAGCGCGCGCACGACGTCAAGCTCTCGCGTGGCGGCATCCGCGAAATCGAGTTCATCGTGCAACTGCTGCAGGTGGTGCGCGGCGGGCAATTCCCCGAGCTGCGCACGCGTCCCACACTGCAAGCGCTGCAGCGCGTGGCCGATGCGGGCCTGATGCCCGCCGACAAGGCGCGCCAGTTGGCCGACGCTTATGAGTTTTTGCGGCGCGTGGAGCACCGCATCCAATACCTGGACGATCAGCAGACGCACATCCTGCCCACCCGCGACGACGACTTGCTGTGGATCGCCCACACCATGGGCTTTGACGGAGTGCCGGGGTTTTTGAGCGCGCTCGATGCCCACCGCGAGGTGGTGGCGCACGAGTTCGACACGCTGCTCGGCGGCCACGGCAACGGGGGGTGCGCCGGCAAGGGGTGCCACGGCACCCGCGCCGAGCCCGACGACCTCACGAGCCTGCTACCCGACTGCCCCCCGGCCTTGGCCGAGCGTTTGCAGCCGTGGATCGACCACCCGCGCGTGCTGGCCTTGCGCGACGAGGCGCGACAGCGGCTGGTGCGGCTATTGCAGCGCACCGTGGCATGGATCGACAACGGGCGCGTCAGTGTCGAGGCCGCCGTGCGCTTGGTGGACTGGATCGAGCCCTTGCTGCGGCGCGAGAGCTACCTGGCCCTGCTGCAAGAGCGGCCCGCGGTACACGAGCGGCTGCTGCGCGTGTTGGGTGCGGCGCGCTGGCCTGCCCGCTACCTGCTGCGCCACCCCGGCGTCATCGACGAACTGGCCAGCGCCGAGCTCTACGCCACGCGCTTCGACCCCCAGGCGTTCATGGCCGACCTGGAAGCGCGCCGCTGGGCCCTGCACAAGACCGGCGAAGACGACGACGAGGCGCTGCTCGACTTGCTGCGCCGCGCGCACCACGCCGAGGTGTTTCGCACCCTGGCGCGCGACGTGGAGGGGCTGCTGACGGTGGAGCAGGTGGCCGACGACTTGAGCGCGCTGGCCGACGCGGTGCTGGACATCACCGGCCGCTGGTGCTGGCAACGCCTGAAAAACCGCCACCGCGACGAACCGCGCCACGCCATCATCGGCTACGGCAAACTGGGCGGCAAGGAACTGGGCTACGGCAGCGACCTCGACATCGTCTTCGTGTATGACGACGACGATGAGCGCGCGCCCGAGGTGTACGCGGCCTTCGTGCGCAAACTGATCAACTGGCTGACCGTCAAGACCGGCGAGGGCGACCTGTTCGAAATCGACACCGCTTTGCGGCCCAACGGCAACTCGGGCCTGCTCGTGACCAGCTTCACGGCTTTCGAGAATTACCAGCAAAACCGCGGCAGCAACACCGCGTGGACCTGGGAACACCAAGCCATGACGCGCGCACGCTTCGTGGTGGGCGCGCCTGACCTGCGCGTGCGCTTCGACGCCGTGCGCGAGGCCGTCATCACCGCCGAGCGCGACCGCGCCGCGCTGGCGGCCGAAATCCGTGCCATGCGCCAGCGCTTGTACGACGCCCACCCCGTGCGCGCGGGGCGCTTCGACCTCAAGCACAGCCCCGGGGGCATGATCGATGTCGAATTCGCCGTGCAGTACCTGGTGTTGGCACACAGCCGCAAGCACCCCGCCTTGCGCGACAACGCGGGCAACATCGCGTTGTTGCAGCGGGCCGAATCCGCGGGGCTGCTGCCAACGGGCGTGGGGTTGGCTGCCGCCGACGCCTACCGGCGCCTGCGCCAGCTGCAGCACCGCGCCCGCTTGGACGACGCCAGCACGCAGGTCGACCCCGATGCGGTGCGCGACGAGGCGCGGGCGGTGCGGCGGCTATGGACACAGGTCCTAGGCGAGACCACGGGCTGAGGCAGGGCCGCCGCATACCCCCTGTACCAACGCAGCCTTGTCACCGCCCCGCCCTGACGACGAGCGACGCTCGTAGGATGGTGGCTCGGTTCAATGTTCATCCGTCGGGAATCGCACGATGAAGGTACCCTGGTATCCTCTCCTCGCGGCACTGGCTGCCGTGGTCTTGCTGCCCATGAGCACCCCTATCCACGCCTCTGCCCAAGCGGCCAACACCGCTGCGAAAACCGATTGCCCCGCCATCTTGCAGCACCGCTTCGACCGGCTGCAGGATGAAAAGCCGCAAGATCTTTGCCAGTACGCGGGCAAAGTGGTGCTGGTCGTCAACACCGCCAGCTACTGCGGCTTCACCGACCAGTACAAGGGCTTGGAGGCGCTGTACCGCCGCTACCGAAACCGGGGACTGGTCGTGCTCGGTTTCCCGTCCAACGACTTCGGGCAACAGGAGCCGGGCAGCAACCAACAAATCGCCGAGTTCTGCGAAAACACCTACGGGGTGCAGTTCCCGATGTTCGCCAAGAGCAGCGTGCGCGGCCCGCAAGCCAACCCGCTGTTCAAACAGTTGGTCGAGCGCACCGGCACCACGCCGAAGTGGAACTTTTACAAATACCTGATCAGCCGCGACGGTCGCACGGTGCTGGCGTACAACAGCCTGGTTTCGCCGGAAAGCGACACCCTGCGACGTGACATAGAGCGGCTGCTGGTCAATCCTTGATGGGGCTCAGCGTGCGCCTACTGACGCGTTTTCAAGCGCTTCCACCCGGCGCGCGCCGTTGAAGCGGCGCGCCCAGTAGCGGTCGTTCATGTCGCTGACCTTGACGCTGTCCCCCTTGCTGGGTGCGTGGACAAATTTGCCATCGCCCAAATACACGCCCACGTGGCTGAAGGCGCGGCGCATGGTGTTGAAAAACACCAAATCCCCTGGGCGCAGTTCGTCCTTGGTGACCGGCGTGGTGACTTCGGCCTGCTCGGCCGCACGGCGCGGCAACCACAAGCCCAGCGTGTTGGCGTACACGTAGCGCACGAAACCGCTGCAGTCAAACCCCGTCTCGGCAGATCCACCGCCAAAACGGTAGGGCACCCCGATCAAGCCCAGCGCCGTGCCCAGCAAGCGGCCCGCGACATCGCTCGTCTCGCTACCAACGGTGTGCAGCTGGCCCATCCACGCATCGATGGCTCCCCGTGCTGGCGCGGCCTCTGCTGCACCCTCGACCCCGAGAGGAGCGGCATGGACGGCCAGGCTCAACAGCCCGGCCAGACAGACAAAGACGATGCGTCGCATGGCGCGGCATCGTACCAGAACCGAAAACCGACCCGGCCGTGCTTGCCCGACTGCGGGGGTGATCCCCTCAAGCACCGGCGCTCGCGCACGCCAGGGCGACGCCGACGGCCAGCCGATGCAGCGCCTGCCAGGGGTCGGCCGGCCAATCCGGCGCCGTCAACCCTTTGACGATACCGTCCACCGTCTGCGCCTCGACCAGCCAGCGCCCGGTCTGCGTGCTGCGCAAGCGCGGCAACAACCGCTCGTAGCGCCGCTCGCGCGCACCCCACACGCGGGCTTCGCGCAGCGCCAGTGGCATGGGCTGCCCCTGATCCAGCGCCAGCCGCACCCGGTGCAGCGCGCGCACCTCCTCGGCCAGCGCCCAGTGCACGGGCACGGGCGCCACACCTTCGGCCCGTAGCCCGTCCAGCATGCGTTGCACGCGGGCCACGGCACCATCGAGCACCGCCTCGGGCAGACCGAAGGGGTCGTAGCGCGCCACGTCCAACACGGCCGTGCGCACCTGCTCGAAGGACAGCTCCCCGGGTGGATACAGCAGCCCCAGCTTGGCGATCTCTTGATGCGCCGCCAACAGGTTGCCTTCGACCCGATCAACCAAAAAGGCCAACGTGCGCTGCCCTTCGTCACCCGCGGCAACGTGTTGGCCCTGGGCTTGCAGGCGTTGCGCGATCCACATCGGTAACTGGGCACGCTCGACGGGATCGACGCGTACCACCACACCGTACGCCTGCAAGGCGGCAAACCATGGGCTCTTGAGCGTCGCCGCGTCCAGCCGTGGCAGCAGCACCAGGGTCACGGTATCCGCCGCAGCAGCGGCCGACTCGGCCAGACGCTGCAACGCCAGCGCCCCGTCTTTTCCCGGTTTGCCAGACGGGATGCGGACCTCGATGAGGCGCTTGTCGGAAAACAGGCTGAGCGCCGAGCCGGCCGCCAGGATCGCGCTCCAGTCGGTGTGCACACCGGCGACCGTGTAGACCGTGCGCTCGCTGTGCCCCGCGGCACGCGCCGCGGCCCGGATGGCGTCGGCCGCCTCCTGGGCGAGCAGCGGCTCGTCGCCGTGCACGACGTACAACGGCGCCAGCCCGCGCCGAAGCTGAGCCGTCAACTGGGCGTGGCCGATTTGCATGGGCGAATTGTAGAAGCCGTGTCACACTACGGGCCTGTCCGTTTTGACACCCTGAATCGATCATGACAACGACGGTTGGTATCGAAACCGTGGCGCTCGTGGGCGCGCCCACGGACGTGGGGGCAGGCGCACGCGGCGCCTCGATGGGCCCGGAGGCGCTGCGAGTGGCGGGGCTGCAGGCCGCACTGGAGTCCCACGGCCTGCGGGTACTCGATCGCGGCAATCTCGGCGGCCCGCCCAACCCGTGGCAGCCAGCGGTGCAGGGCTACCGCCACTTGTCAGAGGTGGTGGCGTGGAACCGTGCCGTGCACGAGGCGGTGTATGCCGAGCTCGCGCAGGGCCATCTGCCCATCCTGCTCGGTGGCGACCACTGCCTGGCCATGGGCTCGATCAGTGCGGTCGCACGCCACTGCCGCGCACAGGGCAGAAAGCTGCGCGTGCTGTGGCTGGATGCGCACGCCGACTTCAACACCGCGGCGCTGACACCGAGCGGCAATCTGCACGGTATGCCGGTTGCGTGCCTGTGCGGCTTCGGCCCCGAGGCGCTGGTGCGCCTGGGCGGCGACGCTCCCGCGCTGCACCCATCTCAGGTGCGCCAGATCGGTATCCGCAGCGTCGATCCGGGCGAGAAGCGCTTCGTGCACGAGCAGGGCCTGGAGGTGTACGACATGCGCTACATCGACGAGATGGGCATGCGCCACACGATGGAAATGGCGCTCGCCGGGCTGGACGCCGACACGCACCTGCACGTCAGCTTCGACGTCGATTTTCTCGACCCCGAGATCGCCCCGGGTGTGGGCACGACGGTACCCGGCGGGCCCACCTACCGCGAAGCGCAACTGTGCATGGAAATGATCGCCGACACGGGGCGGCTGGCCAGCCTGGACGTGATGGAGCTCAACCCCGCGCTGGACGTGCGCAATCGCACGGCGTTGTTGGCGGTGGACCTGATCGAGAGCCTGTTCGGCAAGAGCACGCTGATGCGCGAACACCAGGCGCGACGCGGCAGCTGAAGCGCTGCGCCCCGCGTTCAGCGCAGCGGCACGGCAGCAAGCCGCACCAACCACTGGCGCACGATCGCCGTGCGCATGTCGTCGAACAGCAGCGCCTCTTCGGCTTCCTTGCCCAGCACCACGGTCTCGGAAAAGCTCAGCTCGCGCTCCTGCGCGAGTTCGGTCTCTGGGATCAGTTCGACCCCCGCCGGCGTGCGCAGCGCAAAGCGCACGCGCCGCCGCAGCGCCAGCTCGCGCACCTGACCCGCCGCGGTGGTGCCCACCACGACGCGCTCGCGCTGGTCTTGCAATACCTGCAGGATCACGTCCGCCGCCAGTGGCCGCGCGGCGGGCGTGGTGGTGGCAGCCGCCACGCCCGTGCCCGTGACCACCACCCCGGCCGCTTGCAACTGCGCGCGCAGGCTCTGCAGCACGTCGCTGTCGGCCGCGGCCTGCACGCGCAGGGTGCGAAAGCCGAAGCGCCAGCCGGTGCCACGCAGCCGAAACCCGCAGCCCCCCAGCCCAGCCGCGGAGATGAGCACGCCCCCTGCCGCTGCCAGCCAGGCGCGTCGCGCGACCATGGTCACACCACCACGTTGACGAGGCGGCCCGGCACCACCACCACCTTGCGCGCGGGACGGCCCTCGCCGTACTTGGCGAACTCCGGCGACGCCAGCGCTGCCGCCTCGATCGCGGCGCGGTCGGCCTCGGCCGGCACGGTCAGGCTGCCGCGCAGCTTGCCGTTGATTTGCAGCACCAGTTCGATTTCGTCACGGCGCAACGCGGCCTCGTCCACCGTCGGCCACGGCGCATCGAGCAAGTCGCCCAACGCTTGGGCATACCCCAGCGCCTGCCACAAATGGCTGGTCAGGTGCGGCGTGACCGGATACAAGCAGCGCAGCAAGATGCCCATGCCCTCGATCAGCGCCACCCCACCGCCGGGCTCGTCGCTGGGATCGAACGCCTCCAGCGCGTTGAGCATCTTCATGCAGCCCGACACCACGGTGTTGTACTGCATGCGCTGGTAGTCGTAGTCCACCTGCTTGAGCACGGTGTGGATTTCGCAGCGCAGCGCCTGCGCCCGCTTGCCAAAGCGCACCTCGGCCAGCGACGACGCCCCCTGCACCGACCGGGTGGCGGCGCTCCAGTCCGACTGGGCCAAGCGCTGCCCCAGCGCCCAGACGCGGCGCAAGAAGCGGTGGCTGCCTTCCACCGCCGCATCGTTCCATTCCAGCGTGGCCTCGGGCGGCGCGGTAAACATCGTGTACAGGCGCGCGGTGTCGGCGCCGTAGCAGTCGATCAGGTCTTGCGGATCGACGCCGTTGTTCTTGGACTTGGACATCGTGCCCACGCCCTCGTAATCGATGGGCGTGCCGGCGGGCAGCACGCCGTCGGCGCTGGGCACGTCGCGCTTGAGGCGCGCGCCCACGGTCTTGCCGCTGGCGTCGAGCACGGGCTCGACGTCGTGCGGCCAGAAGTATTCCTTGGCCCCCTTGGCGGTGCGGCGGCTGTAGATGTGGTTGAGCACCATGCCCTGCGTGAGCAGGCGCTGGAATGGCTCGTCGATCGCCACCAGCCCCAGATCGCGCATGACCTTGGTCCAAAAGCGCGCGTAGAGCAGGTGCAAAATGGCATGCTCGATGCCGCCGATGTACTGGTCCATCGGCATCCAGTAGCGCGTGCCCTCGCCCACCATGGCGTCGGACAGCTGCGGGTCGCAGTAGCGCATGAAGTACCACGAACTGTCGACGAAGGTGTCCATGGTGTCGGTCTCGCGCCGCGCGGGCTTGCCACAACGCGGGCACGGCACGTTCAGGAACGCCTCGCACTTGGCCAGCGGGTTGCCGCTGCCATCGGGCACCAGATCTTCGGGCAGCACCACGGGCAGATCCTCGTAGGGTACGGGCACCGGGCCGCAGTCGTCGCAGTGGATGATGGGGATCGGCGTGCCCCAGTAGCGCTGGCGGCTGATGCCCCAGTCGCGCAGACGGTACGTCACCTTTTTCTCGCCCAGCCCTTGGGCCGCCAGCAGCTCGGCCACCTTGTCCACCGCCGCCTGGTGGGGCAGGCCGTCGAGCACACCCGAATTCACACACACCAGCGCGCCCGACTTGTCCGCGTACCAGTCTTGCCAACGCGTGGGGTCGAACGTCAGCGCCGCCTCTGAGCCGGGCGCCGGGCCGATGACCTGTTTGATCGGCAGGCCGTACTTGCGCGCGAACGCGAAATCGCGCTCGTCGTGCGCAGGCACGCCCATGACGGCGCCGTCGCCATAGCCCATGAGCACATAGTTGCCCACCCACACCGGCACCGCCTCACCGGTGAGCGGGTGGCGCACCACCAGCCCCGTGGGCATGCCCTCCTTCTCCTTGAGCGCGAGTTCCGCCTCGGTGGTGCCGCCTTGCTTGCAGCGCTCGATGAAGGCAGCGAGCGCCGGGTCGCGGCGCGCCGCCAACTGCGCCAGCGGATGCTCGGGCGCCACGGCGCAAAACGTCACCCCCATGATGGTGTCGGCGCGGGTGGTGAACACGTGCAGCCGCCCGTCCTGGATCAGGCGGCCGTCCTCGTCGCGGATGTCGTGCGGGAAGGCAAAGCGCACGCCGACGCTCTTGCCAATCCAGTTCTCCTGCATCAGGCGCACGCGCTCGGGCCAGCCGTGCAAGAAGTTGGGATCATCCGGGTTGGCCACGGCCGACAGCAGCTCTTCGGCGTAGCGCGTGATGGCCAGGTAGTAGCCGGGGATCTCGCGCTTTTCCACCAGCGCCCCGGTGCGCCAGCCGCGCCCGTCGATGACCTGCTCATTGGCCAGCACCGTCTGGTCTACCGGGTCCCAGTTGACCACTTGGGTCTGCCGGTAGGCGATGCCCTGTTCCAGCATCTTCAGAAACAGCCACTGGTTCCATTTGTAGTAGTCGGGGGAACACGTGGCGATCTCGCGGCTCCAGTCGATGGCCAGGCCCATGGCCTGCATCTGCCGCTTCATGTAAGCGATGTTGTCGTACGTCCAGCGCGCGGGCGGCACGCCGTTTTTGATGGCCGCGTTTTCCGCTGGCAGCCCGAAGGCGTCCCAGCCCATGGGCATGAGCACGTTGTAGCCCTTCATGCGCAGCTGGCGCGCCATCATGTCGTTGATGGTGTAGTTGCGCACGTGCCCCATATGCAGCTTGCCGCTGGGGTAGGGCAGCATGGAGCAGGCGTAAAACTTGGGGCGCGACGCGTCTTCGCGCACGCGGTAAGCGTCGCGCGCGGCCCACTGGGCCTGCACGGTGGCCTCCAGGTCACGGGGCGAATAGGGGGCGGTGGCAGCGGTCATGGAAGCGAAAAGGATTGGCACACGGGACGCATCCCGCGACGGGTTTGCCGCGATTGTAGAGGGGGCCGTGCGCCAGATACCACCCGGGCCCAGCGCACCGCCAGTGCAGGCAGCGCTCAGGCCAGCACTTCGGCCAGGAACTGGCGCATGGCCTGCCACGAGCGCGCATCCGCGCGCGCGCTGTAGACGGTGCCGAAGCCGGGATCGTTGGCCTCGGGGTTGGTGAAGGCATGCATCGTGCCGCCGTAGGCGTGCAGCTGCCAGTCGGCACCCGCTTGCGTCATCTCACGCGCAAACGCCAGCACCGCCTCCGGCGTGGCCATCGGGTCGTCCCATCCGTGCAGCGCCAGCACTTTGGCGCTGATGGCACGGCCCGCGGTGTTGCCCGGCGGGGTGAACAGCCCATGAAAACTCACCACCCCGCGCAGCGGCAACCCCGTGCGCGCCATGTCCAGCACGCTCAGGCCGCCAAAGCAAAAGCCGATGGCCGCCAGCCGCTGCGCGTCCACCTGCGGCTGTGCCGCCAGCGTCTGCAGCGACGCCGCCAGGCGCGCTTGCAAGCGGGCCCGGTCCTGCACCAGCGGGGTCATGAGGGCGGCGTTTTCCTCTTTGGTGCGACCGCGGCGGCCCTTGCCGTACACGTCCATGGCAAAGCCCACGTAGCCCAGCTCCGCCAGCGCGCGCGCCTTGCCGTCCTCGAACGCGCTGCGCCCGGCCCAGGCGTGGGCCACGGCTACCGCGGGGCGGGGGCCCGGCTGGCGGTCGTCCCACGCCAGCAGTCCTTCGAACACGTCGCCGTCGTGGGTGTACTCGATGGTGCGGGTTTGGATGGTCATGGGCGTCTGTCTCCTGTGCTGCTCGTGGGGCCCGATGGGCGCAACGGTGACTGCACGGCATGCCCCGGGCCCACGCAGGCACCCCGCGCAGGCATTGTAGGCGAGCGCCCCGGGCGGGACCCACTGCCAGCGCGCTGCCCGTTTACGCGGCCGGCACGCGAAACCGCTCCACCGATGCCGTCAGGTGTGTGGCTTGCTCGCGCATCGCCAGCGCGGCGGCGGCGATTTCTTCGACCAGCGCCGCGTTTTGCTGCGTCATGCGGTCGAGCTGGCCAATGGCCTCGTTCATCTCGTCGACCCCATTCGCCTGCTCCTGACTGGCCTGTGCACCTTCGGCGATCGATTCACCCAGCCGGTGCACTTCGTCGCGCATGCGCTCGATGGTGGCGCGCGCCTGTTCGACCTGATGGGTCCCCTGCTGCACGTCGGCCACACTGTGTTCGATCAAGCCACGGATCTCGCGCGCGGCCTCGGCGCTGCGCTGGGCGAGGCCGCGCACCTCCCCCGCCACGACGGCAAACCCCCGGCCCGCCTCACCGGCTCGGGCCGCCTCCACCGCCGCGTTCAAGGCCAGGATGTTGGTCTGGAACGCGATGCCGTCGATCACGGCGGTGATAGCGGCGATGCGGTCGCTGCTCTGGCGGATGGCCTCCATCGTGGCCACGAGCTGGGCCACCGCCTGATCGCTCTCGCGCGCCCGCTGCCCCAAGGCCTGCGCTTGCTCGCTGGCGCGACGGGCGCTGGCAGCCGCTTCGCGGATGCGCTCGGTCAACGCTTCCATATTGGCCGCGGCTTCCTGCAAATTGCTGGCGGCTCGCTCGGTGCGGTCCGACAGATCTTGGTTGCCGTGCGCGATTTCCTCCGTGGTCTCTTGCAGCTGGGTGCTGGCGTGGCGCACTTCCCGCACCAGGGCAGCCAGTTCGCCTCGCATGGTTTCCAGCGCTCGGGTCATCTCGCCAAATTCATCGCGCCGCCGGGTATCGAGGGCGTACGTGAGATCCCCTCCGGCCAGCGTGGACGCAAACGATACCGTGCGCTGCAGCGGCTGGCGGATGTGCCGGATCAGCCCCCACGCGCCGATGAGGATGCCCAACACCAGCAGGCCCATCGCGGTGGAGCCGAAGATCATGTTCTGGCGACGCTTGCTTTCGTAGTACGCCTGCACGGTGGCAAGCTGGGCGCGTTGGTAATCGGCAAACTCGCGCAGCGCGTGCAAATACGCCGGGATGCGCGGGGTGTAGCGCGCCTCCAGCACGGCCAACGCGCGCTCCTCGTCGCCCGCCTCGCGCAAGCGCTGCGCCTCCTCGAACGCCGCTTCGATCTCGCGCCGCAGCGCCATCACGGCATCCAGCAGCGCTCGCTCACGGGCGTCGCTCACCTTCTCGACGATGCTGGCCTCCAGCTCGGCCATACGTTTGCGCCCCTCGGCCATGGGCACCAGATAGAGGGTCTGCAGGATCGGGTCGCGCGCGATGAACATGGCCTGCGCGCGCGTCAGATCGGTTTCGACCAACCCCGCCCACAGCGACGCGGCAAACAGCCGCTCGGTGCGCGCCCGAATCGCCGCTTCCGATGCGCGGCTCGTCAGTGCCGATTGCGCCGACACCGTCACCACCACCGCGACGATGGCCGCAACCAACACCCCTACGCCCGTCCACAGCTTGGTGGACAGCCGCCAGTCCTTCACACGCATGCGATTTCCCCGATGTCGATGCCCAGACGTTCGACCGGGGGGTCGGAACCGCCCGGGCACACAGGGGCGACACTGTAGCGCAGGGGTGGGCCTATCCCCATGAGGGATTTCCCTAAACGAACGTTCGTTCTTTTTTCAAGCCCAGCACGTCGGCCATGTCGTACAGCCCGGGCGGCTGTTGGGCCAGAAAGCGCACCGCGCGCAGGCTGCCTTGGGCATAGGTGGCGCGGCTGCTGGATTTGTGCGAGATTTCGATGCGCTCGCCCATGCCCAGAAACATCACCGTGTGGTCGCCCACCACATCGCCCCCGCGCACGGTGGCAAAGCCGATGGTGCCCGGTTCGCGCTCGCCGGTGTGGCCGACGCGCTGATAGACGGCGCAATCTTGGAGGCTGCGGCCTTGCGCTGCGGCGATGACCTCGCCCATCTGCAGCGCCGTACCGCTGGGCGCGTCGACCTTGTGGCGGTGGTGGGCTTCGACGATCTCGATGTCGTAGCCGCTGGACAGGGCGCGCGCGGCCATCTCCAACAGCTTGAGCGTGACGTTGACGCCCACGCTCATGTTGGGCGCGAGCACGATGGGCACTTGCTGCGCCGCCTCGGCGATCGCCGCTTTTTGCGCCGGGTCGAAGCCGGTGGTACCGATGACCAGCGCGGTGCCGTGGCGCACGGCGGCCGCCACGTGCGCCATCGTGCCCTGCGGGCGGGTGAAGTCGATGAGGACGTCGCTGGCCGACAGCGCCACGTCGATGTCTGCGGCGATGCGCACCCCGCTGGATTGCCCCAAAAAGGCGGCCGCATCCTGCCCCAGCGCGGGGCTGTCGGGCCGGTCGAGTGCAGCCGTCAGCACACAGTCGTCGGCCGCCAACACGGCTTCGATCAACATACGGCCCATGCGGCCGCTGGCGCCGGCGATGGCGACGCGATGGGGGGTGGAGGCGGTCATGGTGCGAGCAAGGGGCAAACGTTCAACGCGGCTCGAGGGGCGGATAGGACGTCGCAGGCGCGGGGGCGGGAGCGGGAGCCGCCGATGCGGGCTCCACCGGCGCCCGGGAGGCAGCCGGTGCCTTGGACTCCGCGGCCTGGAGCTGCTCCTCGGTGGCTTCGAGCACCGGCACCCGCCCGGGCGGGCGGCGCACCTGCAGCGACGCCACGAACTCCTCTTCCGTGGGTAGCTCATCGGCCTGCACGCGCTCGAGCCGGTCGTCGCGGAAAAAGACGGTCACCACGCGCCGCTGTGGCGGCTGGCCCTGGCGCTGGAAGGTAAAGACATAGTCCCAGCGGTGGGCGTGGAAGACGCTGGCCACCAACGGCGTACCCAGGATGGCTTGCACCTGCTCGCGCGTCATGCCCGGCTGCAACGCCTGCACCTGCTCGCGCACCACCACGTTGCCTTGCAAGATATCCATCCGATACGGGGTGATAAGCCCGCCCAGGTTGGACAAGCGCGCCGATGCCCCGTCGAGGGCCGAGCAGCCAGACAGCGTCAACAGCAGCGGCACCGCCCAGACGGCCGCACGCCGGGGGGTCGATGTCGGGTCAAGGCGGGCAGGGTTCATGGCAGTCGTCAGAAATGGGCACACGGATACACGCAAACCGGTGCGTGGTTATATCATCTCACCCATTGTAGTGTCGCGCGCCTGCGGCCCAACCCACCACCCCCACGCATGACTGGTATCGACGAACTCAAGAGCACGGGGCTCAAGGCCACGCTGCCGCGCCTGAAGATCCTGGAAATTTTTCAGTCCGGGCGGCAGCGGCACATGACGGCCGAAGACGTCTTCAAGGCACTGCTCGAGGAGCAGTCCGACATCGGGCTGGCCACGGTCTATCGCGTGCTGATGCAGTTTGAGCAGGCCGGCATCTTGGTGCGCAGCAACTTCGAGTCGGGCAAGGCCGTCTACGAGCTCAATGAAGGCCAGCACCACGACCACCTGGTATGCCTGGACTGCGGCCGGGTCGAGGAGTTTTACGACGCTGAAATCGAACGGCGGCAGCAGGCGATCGCGCAAGAACGCGGGTTTGCGCTGCAGGAGCACGCGCTCTCACTGTATGCGCACTGCCAGCGTCAAGACTGCCCGCACCGTGGCAATCGCGCGCGCCGGGGTTGAGCGCGCCTAGCCGTCGCGCAGCATGGCGGCGCGCTGGCGCTGCACGAACTCCTGGTACGTATCGATGCCGCGCAGTTGCAATATCGCGTTGCGCACCGCGGCTTCGACGAGCACGGCGATGTTGCGCCCCGCCACCACGGGAATGACCGCTTTGCGGATCGCCACCCCCAGCACGTCCTGGTACATCGGCTCGCTGGGCAGCCGCTCGTAGTCACGCTCCAGTGTCGACAGCCGCACCAGATGCACGATCAGGCGCAACCGCATTTTGCGGCGCACCGCCGTCTCGCCAAAGATGGCCTTGATGTCAAGCAGGCCGATGCCGCGCACCTCCAGCAGGTTTTGCAGCAAGTCTGGGCAGCGCCCTTCGATCGTCGTTTGACTGACGCGGTAGAGATCGACCGCATCGTCGGCGACCAGGCCGTGTCCGCGCGTGATCAGCTCCAGCCCCAGCTCGCTCTTGCCCAGACCGGACTCGCCCGTGATGAGCACGCCCAGGCCCAAAATGTCCATGAACACGCCGTGCAGGGTGGTGCGCTCGGCGAAGTGGCGCGAGAGGTAGGCGCGCAGCACATCGATGACGAATCCGGCCGAGGCCGCGGTGGCAAACAGCGGTATGTGCGCGCGCTCGCACATCGCCACCAACTCGGGCGGCGGGGGCTGGTCGTCGGCCACGACCAGCAGCGGCGGCTCGAGCGTGACGATGCGCGCCACGCGCCGACGGCAGTCCTCGGCGGTGGCGTTGTGCAGATACGCCACCTCGCGCGCCCCCAACACCTGGGCGCGATAGGGGTGGATGTAGTTGAGATAGCCCACCAGATCCGCGCCCGAGCGCGCTTCGGCCACGGCTTTGTCGTCGAAGCGACGCTCGGAGGCCGACTGGCCCGCGACCCACTGCCACTTCAGGGTCTCGCGGTGGTCCTCGAACAGGGCATCGGCGCTGACGGCGCTGGGTTTCATGGCCGGGGGGCGCGCGTCGGGATCATGCGCGCGGGCGGCGCATCAGGCGGCGGCATGGGCCGACTGCCAGCCCGCGATCAGGCCGTGCAGCGTGGCGGCGTTGTCGGCGCTGCGCAGCTTTTCGCGCAGCGTGGTGTCGCTGAGCAGTTCGGCGATCTCGGAGAGGATTTCGAGATGCTTTTGCGTGGCCGCCTCGGGCACGAGCAGAAAGATCAGAAGATTGACGGGTTGCTCGTCCGGCGCGTCGAAACCAATCGGCTGCGCCAGCTGGAATACCGCGGCCATGGGCTGCTTGAGGCCCTTGATGCGCCCATGCGGAATGGCCACGCCGTGCCCCAGTCCGGTCGAGCCCAGTCGCTCGCGCGCAAACAGGCTGTCGGTCACGAGCGCGCGGTTGAGCCCGTGCAGGGATTCGAACAGCAAGCCAGCCTCCTCGAACGCACGCTTCTTGCTCGTGGCCTCGACGGCCACCTGCACGTGCTCAGGCGGAAGGATCGCAGAAAGTCGGTTCATCGCTGTGCCTCGGAACGAGGGCCCATTATGCCGCCAACTCGGCGGCCCTGCATCGGCCTAGAAAGGACAAACCGCTTGCCGAAGCAAGCGGTTTGTGCGCCACAGCACGGGCTGCCTGCAGTGTGTTCAGGCGATTTCGCGCTTGACGGGCAGGTGATGGTGCTCTTGGACCTTGTCCTTGTAGCGCAACACCTGGCGATCGAGCTTGTCGGCCAGCTCATCGACCGCCGCGTACAGATCGGCGTGCGTGCTCTCCGCGTAGATGTCCTTGCCTTTGACGTGAATATTGCACTCGGCCTTCTGCCGGTGATCCTTGTCCTTGATCTTGTCGACGGTGAGCAGGACACGGATGTCCACCACTTGGTCGAAATGGCGCGAGATACGCTCCAGCTTGCTGGTGACGTAGCTGCGCAGGGCGGGCGTGACTTCGAGGTGGTGTCCGCTGATGGTCAGGTTCATGACGGGGCCTCCTATCGTTGCCTCAATGGACTGGACCCGGCCGCCGACCGACCGGGTTCGCCTTGTGGGGCGGCAGCCCGTGCGGCTGACCCCACACCCTTACTATGCCCGTTTGACGGCGTCGTGACAAGCGCCCCGCCGCGCCCAACCCGGCCCCGGGATAGTCCCGATGGCCGCCGCGCCCACGCCACATCGATACTGAATCGAATCGACCCGCCAAGCCCCATGGCCCTGGACACCTTGCTTGCCACCGCCTTGCCCGCCGATGCCCCCCCACCCCCGGGGCGGCGGGCGCTGGTGCTGATGGGCGGCGGTGCGCGCACCGCCTACCAAGTGGGGGTGCTGCGCGCGCTGGCGCGCCTGCTGCCGGGCCCACGGCTGCCGTTCGACGTGCTGGTGGGCACCTCGGCCGGCGCGCTCAACGCCACCTTCGTGGCCAGTTGCGCCGACGAAGGCTTGCACGCGCTGGACCGGCTGACGTCGTTTTGGAGCCGGCTGCGCTCCGAGCAGGTGTACCGCTTGCAGGCGCTGCGCCTGGGCCGTCCGAACCTGCTCAGCGCCGGGCTGACGTTGATGCGCCAGGTCCGCCGCCACCGCGCGCTGCTGGACAGCCTGCCGCTGGTGGACACGCTGCACCGCGCCATCGACCTGCCGCGGCTGGCCGCGGCCATCGACAACGGCGTGCTGTTCGCGCTGGGCGTGACAGCCTCCAGCTACACCAC
>NZ_CALIND010000112.1:0-2668 GCF_938045175.1 uncultured Tepidimonas sp. | reverse complement strand
CCAGTAAGCAGTTCTATCACTGCTTTGGCTGCGGCGCGCATGGCAACGCGATCGACTTCCTGATGGCGCACACGGGCGCCTCGTTCCCCGAAGCGGTGCGCGACTTGGCGCAGCAAACAGGGCTGACCGTGCCCGATGACGAGCGCTCGCCGCAGGAGCGCGCGCGCGCCGCAGCGCAGCGCCAGCGACAAGCCACACTGACCGAAGTGCTCGCACTGGCGGCACGCGCCTATCGAGCGCAGCTCAAAACGTCGCCGCGCGCCATCGACTACCTCAAACGCCGCGGCCTGACCGGGCAGGTGGCCAAGCGCTTCGGGCTGGGCTATGCGCCGCCGGGCTGGCGCTTTTTGTCCACCGTCTTTGCCGACTACCAGGACGAGCGGTTGGTGGAAGCCGGGCTGGTCATCACCAGCGACGACACCGGCGTGGCCGACGCCCCAGGCCAGCGCCGCTATGACCGCTTTCGCGACCGCATCGTCTTTCCGATCCGCAACGTCAAAGGCGAAGTGATCGGCTTTGGTGGCCGCGTGATCGACGCGGGTGAGCCCAAATACCTCAACAGCCCCGAGACACCCGTGTTTCACAAGGGCGAAGAACTCTACGGCCTGTTCGAGGCCCGCAGCGCCATCCGCCAAGCCGGGTGCGTGCTGGTGACTGAGGGCTACATGGACGTGGTGGCGCTGGCACAGTGGGGGTTCGAGCACGCGGTGGCGACGCTGGGCACCGCGTGCACGCCGGAGCACGTGGGCAAGCTGTTTCGCTTCAGCGACACGGTGGTGTTCGCCTTCGACGGCGACGCGGCCGGCCGACGCGCGGCACGACGCGCGCTGGAAGCCGCCCTGCCGCTGGCCACCGATACGCGCAGCGTACGCTTTCTGTTTCTACCGCCAGAACATGACCCGGACAGCTTCGTGCGCGAGCGCGGCGCCGACGCCTTTGCCGCAGCGGTGCGCGACGCGACGCCGCTGAGCCGCTTTTTGCTGGAGGTGGCCGCCACCGATTGCGACCTGGACACGCCGGAGGGTCGGGCACGCTTGAGCGCGCAAGCGCAGCCGCTGTGGAGCGCCATGCCCGACGGTGCACTCAAGCGCCAATTGCTGCAGGAACTGGCCGACGCCATTGGACTCGAGGCGCGCGAGCTGGCGCAACTATGGGCGGCGCCCGGCCGGCACGGCGCGGTGGCCACCCGCGCACAGGCGCCCGAGCGGGCGGCGCCGCCGCGCCGCCCGCTGCCGCCGACGGGCGCCGCTCCCACCCAGCCCCGCTCTACCCCCCGTGCGCGCCGCACCGTGCGCGGACTGCTGGGCCGCGCCGACCGGGTGGCGCGCATCGTGCTGGGCACACCGCAAGCGTGGGATTGGCTGACCGCCGACGACCACGCGCTGCTGGCCGCCGAACCGCCTCCCCACGGGCCGCTGTTCGCCTGGCTGGAGCGCCAGTGGCTGGAACATGGCCCTCAGCCCTGGGCCGCACTGCGCGAAGCACTGCGGGGAGAGCCGTTCGAGGCGCTGGCGGTGGCGCTGCACGACAGCGGACCGTGGCTGGAGCGCTTCGACGCCCCATCGGGCGATGGCGCGGCGGCGGATGCCGCCCCCGCAGACGAGGAGATCCGGCACGAGCTGCGTGAACTGCTGCGCCGCATCCGCATCGAAGCGCTCATGCGGCTGGAGACCGAGCTGATCGCCCGCGCCGCGACCGACCCGCAAGCGCTGGCTCGCTACCGCGAGGTGAACGCCGAACGTCGTTTGCTACAGAAAGACGGCACTCTGCTATAATGGGGGGTTTCGCAAGCGCGACAGCAGCACCTCCGGACAGGGCCAACCGACAGCCCGACCCGTCGATGGCAGGCACCCCGTGCACCGCCACCCATGTCGACCGGTCAGTCGGTCACGCGGGCCGCTCCCCCGCTGGCCAGGACGCCCACGGCGCGTCCGCCCCCGCAAGGACTGCACACCAAATGTTCGCCCACCCCTCTTGCGAAGCCGACAGGCCAACCCCACATGGGCATGGCTCCGCGGAGCCGTTTTCTCGTGTCTTTTTCTTCTCCGTCAGGCCCGCCCCCACGCCGGGCAGAAAGCGTTTGCCGTGAGTACCCGTTCCAAAAAAAACCTGAACACCGCCGAAGCCGTCAACGCCGAGGTCGCCGCGGTGGCCACCCCTGCGGCCTCGCCCGCACCCAAACCCACCAAGCGCACCCCGAGGGCCGCCAAGTCGGCCCCCGCTGCCACTGCCTCCGAGGGCAATGACACCGCGCCCCCGGCCGCCGAGGAGGCCGCCCCCGCCAAGGCCACGGGCAGCAAGTCCCGATCCGGTGCGGCCAAAGCCAGTACCACCAAAGCCCGCGCGGCCAAAGGTGGTGCCGCGCGTGGCCGCAAGCCCGCCGCAGCCAAGGCTGAGGACGACGTCTTCGACGACGCTGACCTGACCGACGACCTCGACGACGAGCTGATCGACGACGAGGTCGAGGCCGTGGCCGACGACCCAACCGACAGCGCGGCCGAAGCAGCCGAGAAGGCCAAGCCGCTGCGCATGAAACTCAGCAAGGCCAAAGAGCGCGCCTTGATGAAGGAATTCGGCCTGGACGACACCGTTCTGACCGAAGAAGAGGCCAAGCTGCGGCGCGAAAAGCTCAAGCAGCTCATCAAGCTGGGCAAGACGCGCGGCTACT
>NZ_CALIND010000111.1:0-13505 GCF_938045175.1 uncultured Tepidimonas sp. | reverse complement strand
CAGCACGCCGTGGCGCTGCCACAGGTCGTGGTAGCGCTCGAAGCGCTCGATCGTCTGCTCCCATGCACCATCGTCGCTGGTCAGGCGCTCGATGTCGGCAGGCGTCAGATCCAGGCTGGCGGTGGCCAGCGCGGCCCGGATGGCGTCGCCGTCGCGCGGGTGGGCACAGGCGTGCAGCCAGTGCGCCAGGTCTTCGGCTTCAGGGCTGGCGTAGACCGACTCCCGGTCGGACCGATAGACGCTGGCCAGGCCGCACTGGCGCAGCGCCCGCTGCAGCGCCTGCGCCTCGTACCGGTCGTTGACCAGGATGGCGATGTCGGCAGGACGCAGCGGGCGCCAGCCGTCGCCGGTCGACCAGCCCAGCCGGTGTTCGCTGGCCTGTTGCAGCCACTGCACCACTTGGTTGGCGCAGGCGTCGGCCACGGCGTCGCGCAGGCGCTCTTTCGACCACGGCTCAGCGCCTGGCCGCACGTGCGCCAGGATCAGCGCGGGCAGCGCAGGGCCGCCGGGCCCCCGCGTCCATGGGGGTGCTCGCCCCTCGGCCTGCACGGGCACGAAGGGCAGCGGATCGTCGTCCCCGCGGCGAAACAGAAACGCCCCCTCGGCCCGCCGCGCCTGCGCGTGGTCAAAGACGTGGTTGACCGCGGCGACCATGTCGGCGCTGGAGCGGCGGTTGGTGTCGAGCCGCCACAGCCGCCCGCTGCACGCGCGGCGCGCCAACAGGTAACTGTGGATGTCGGCTTGCCGAAAGGCGTAGATGGCTTGCTTGGGGTCGCCGATGAGGATGAGGGCGGTATGGGGCGCCGGCTGCGCCAGGGTGTAGATGCGGTCGAGGATGTGCAGCTGGGTGGGGTCGGTGTCCTGAAATTCGTCCACCAGCGCGACCGGCCAGCGCGCGCGCGCGCGCGCCGCCAGTGCCGCGCCAGTGGGGCCATCCAAGGCCTGGGCCAGGCGGCGCAGCAAGCCGTCGAAGTCCACCTGGTCGCGCTGCGCCCATTGCTCGGCGATGCGGCGCTGCACCCAAACGGCCGCGTGGCGCCACAGCCAGCCCAGCGGCGAGGGCAGGCGCGGCAACGCCTCGAGCAGCGCGGGGATGCCATCCCAGATCGCCAGCGCGGCGACCGCGGGGGGGATGGCACCGTCCGGATACTGGGCCTGCAGCCAGTCGCGGCGCAAGCGCCCGAGGCCCGTGCCCAGTTTCGGGGGTTGGTCGTCGTCCGGATCCTGCGCCCAGCGCTGCAGGGTGTTCAGCCAGCGCTCGACGTCGCTGCGCCGTCCCAGTGTTTTGGGCAGGATGCCGGCGTCGAGCGCCTCCAGCGCGGCTTGCGCGTGCGACACCCAGGGTGTCTTGAGCGCGACGAGCGCCGCCTGGCGCGCGTCCAGGGCGCGTGCCAGTCCCTCGGCGACCGGGGTGTCGGCCAGCGGTGGGTCGGTGGCGTGCCAGCGGTCGGCGTGGGGCAGCAGTGGGCGCACCTCGGCCGCCAGCGCCTGCGGGCCGGTCCAGGTCTGCGCTACCCAGCGGGCCAACTCTGCAGGCAGCGGCTGGATTTGCAGGCGCCACAGGTCGGCGGCCGCTTCCTCGATGGCGTCGGCTGGGTCGGGCACGAGCGTGAGCGTGAACGGCGTGCCGCTGGCGAATGCCTGCTCGCGCAGTACGCGCTGGCACCAGCCGTGCAGGGTGGCGATGGCGGCTTCGTCCATCGCGTCGGCGGCATATTGCAACCGCTGGGCCAGCGCCGGCCAGTCCGTTGGTGGGTACAGGGCGCGCAGCGCGGCGATGGGCTGCAGCGCTTCGGGCCAGGCGTCGGGGTCGCGCTGCCCGTCGCGAAAGACCGAGGCCGCCTCGGCCAGGCGCTGCCGGATGCGGTTTTTCAGCTCCTGGGTCGCGGCGTCGGTGAAGGTGACGACCAGAATCTCGCGCGGGTGCAGCGCCCGCTCGATGGCCGCCGCGCCCGGATGTGGCCCCAGCACCAGCCGCAGGTAAAGCATGGCGATGGTCCAGGTTTTGCCGGTGCCGGCGCTGGCTTCGATGAGCTGGCTGCCCTGCAGCGGAAAGTCCCCGATGGATCGCAGGTCGTGCACGGTGCTCATGGCTGATCGTCGGCGTCGTGGCGAGGGGGTGATGACAGGGCGTCGCGCAGCGGCCGCAGCAGCGCGCGCGCCGTCTGCGCCAGCGGGCTGTGCTCGGCACCATCCAGTGGCCCGGCCAGGGCGGCGAAATCGGGGCAGGCGCGCCGCCAGTCGGGGTCGGTGTCGAGCACGCCGCGCTGGTGCTCGTTGCCTTCGTAGACCAGGCGCGCCGCGAGCCACGCGGCGCGGGCACCGGCGCGTTCTTCGTTGCGCAGCCAGGCGGCGGCACTCTTGGGTTCGAACCGGCAGGGAGCAGACATGCCGGCCCACCAGTGGCGCAGCAGGGACTCCCAAGCGGCATCGGCCTGCTCTGGTGACAGGGGCGACAACACAACCGCCCCGCGTGGGCTGAGTACCCAGGTGGCCAGTGGCCCGCCGGCGCGGTGGTGGGCCAGGTGCTGCACCCAGGCCGAGGTGAGCGTGTGCAGCCGGTACTGCCCGCCGTTGCCCGATGGGTTCTCGATGACGGCGCTGCCTTGCCACAGCAGCCGCGCGCGCGTGCCGTCCTCGGCGCGGTGGACGGGTCCGAGCGCATCGCGCACGCGCACCACGGGGTCGCACCCGGGGGCAGGTTCGTCCAGCCAGTCGGGCTGGGTCTGCGCCAGGGGGTGGCGGCGGAAAAATTCACCCGCCAGGGACCAGACGCGCCTGGCTTGCGTGTTCCAGTCGCCGGCGAGGGTGTCGCCAAACGTGCCGGGTGGCCACTCGCCACGGGCGATGGCGCGACGCCAGACGGCCTCGGCTGCGGCCAGCGCGGCCTTGAGCGGCGCACCGGCGCGCGCCTGACGCACCACGGCCGCCACCCACGCCGTATCCATGCGCCAGCGGCTCAGGCCGTCGGGTTCGAGGATGTCGCGGTCGTCATCGGCCGGTGCCGCGTCGGCCAAATGGACGCGCAGGCGCTGTTGAAAGAACGCCCGTGCCGGGTTGCGCAAGAAGGCGCCGAGCTGGGCGGTGTCCAGCGGGGCGTCGGGTGTCCACGGCGGCAGTGTCGCGGCGTCGTCGCGCGGCTGGCGCGCGGGCAGCCACTCGTGCGCGTAGCTGAACCACGGCAGGCCGGGCGGGGGCGGCTGCCGGGGGTCGGGCGTGGCGGGAAAGTAGGCCGCATCGAAGGGCTGCAGGCGGTGCCGGGTGGTCAGCGCCGCCAGCAGCGCGTCCCCAGCATCGTCCCGGTCGCACCCGGTCAGCCGCCAGCCGGCGGCGATGTGCTGGCGCAGCTGTGCGACCAGCGCGGACGGGGCGCGCTCGCCGTCGTCCACCGGGCTGTGACCCACCCACGACAACGTCAGCCGCTCGCGCGCCGACAGCAAGGCCTCCAGAAACAGGTACTGGTCCTCGTGGCGGCGCTGCCGGTCACCCGGGCGTGGGTGCAAGGCCATGAGGTCGAAGTCGTCCGCCGTGTGCCGCCGCGGGTAGGACGCATCGTCCATGCCCAGCAGGTGGATGACGCGAAACGGCACCGCCCGCATGGGCAGCAGCGTCGCGACGGTGAGCGTGCCGTTGAGAAAGCGCTGCCGTGGCGGGGGCAGGGCGGCGCGCGCGAGCCACGCTTCGGCCACCACGGCCAAGGGCAGTGGTTCTGACCCGGCGGCAGCGGCCTCCAGGCCCCACTCCAGCGCCGCGCTGCGCAGCCGTTGCAGCGCGCGCACTTCCGCGGGGTCGGCCTGGGGGGCGTCGACGTCGAAGCAGTCGTCGAGCAACGCCAGCAGCCGCGGCACCCAAGCAGCCGCGTCGGTCGGTGTGGCCAGGCTGTGCGTCAGCCGCTGCAGGGTATCGATCACGGTTTGCAGGCGCTCGATGCCGTCGACTTCCAGCGGCGAGACGCCGCCCACGGGCACGCTGCCGCGCCATTCGGTGTCGTCGGGGCCGAGGACATAGCCCAGCCAGAGCCGCTGCAGGCCGTCGCGCCAGCTCAGCCGCGCCGCGTGCGCATCGGCCGGATCCACCAGGCCCAGCTGCACGCGGTGGGCGACGTCGATTCCCCAGCGGATGCCAGCGTCGGCGATCCAGCGCTGCAGCCGTTCGCGCTGGTCGAGGGTGATCCGGAAGCGGCGCGCGAACGCTGGCACGTCGAGCCAGCCCAGCACCTCGCTCGCGCCCAGGCGTCTGCGCGGCAGCGCCAGCAGCTCGGCGACGGCTTGCTGCAGGCGCGTGCCGGCGTCTTCGACCCAGTCGCTGATAGTGTAGGGCACATGGCGCGGATCGTGGCGCGGGATGCGGCCGAAGACGGCGTGAAACAGCGGTGCATAAACGGCCACGTCCGGCACCATCACCAGAATGTCGCGCGGCTGCAGCGTCGGGTCGCGGTGCAGCTCGGCCAGCACCTGATCGTGCAGCACCTCCACCTCGCGCAGCGCGGTGTGGCAGACGTGAAAGCGCAGCGAATCGTCGCGGGTGGGATCGACCGCTGACCAGCGCTGCCGTGTCTCGGCCAGCGGACGGCCATGCAGGATGTCGTCTTGCAGCTGGGCCAGCAGCGTGGCGCGCTCGGACGCCGCTTCGGCGCCGTCTGGCAGCGCGTCGAACAGGTCGACACGGTTGCCCCACGCGCGCAGCTGCGCATCCAGCGCATCGCGCAGCGGCCGGTCTTCGTGCGCCTGCAGCAGCGCAATGAAGTCGCGCCCCTGGCGGCCCCAGGCCGCAAGCAGCGGGTGGCTGTGTTGGGCGAGCGTGCCTTCGTCCAGCTGTGCGGGGCTGCCGGGGCGGCGCGCTGCGCGTTCGCGCCAACGCTCGTCGATGCGGGCCAGCCAGGCCGCGTCAGGGACGGTGTCGGCCCAGTAATACTGACACGGGTTGAGCACGCAGACCAAGATGGGCAGCCAACGTGCCGCCACGGCCAGCGCCTCCAGCACGGGTGGCGGCAGCGCGCTGAGCCCAAAGACGGTCAGCCGCGAGGGCAGCCCCGGGGGGCGCTCGCCGCATCCTGCAAGGGCAGCGGCCATAAAGGCTGCATGAATGTCGGCGCGGCTGGCACTGGGGATGGATTGGGCGTCGGCGCCGAGGTCGGCGCGGATGCGCCGCCACAAGGCGGACTGCCACTGCTGCTCCGGGGCCAGCGGGTGTGCGCGGCCGTGAGCGTCGCGCCACTGGTCGCGGCCCGCTGCCCAGTCGGCCAGCCAGTCGGCGCGGTAGACCTGGTACTGGTCGTACAGGTCGGCCAGCCGGTGCGCCAGTTGTCCGCGCTTGCGGCCGTCCGTGTCGTTGGCCAGATAGGCGCGCAGGGGGGCAAAGGGTTCGTCCGTCAAGGTGGGCAACAGGCGCCACAGGCGCCACGTCAGTGGCCCTTCGGCCAGCACCGGGGTGTCGGGCACGGCGTCGGTGCCGAGCACCGCGCGGTAGGCTTGCCACAGCCATTGCGCGGGCAACAGCCACTCGACCCCGGCGGCGATGCCGCCCGGCGCGGCAGCCATGGTCTGCCGGATCCACTGCCCCACGCCGTGCGACGGCACGAGCCAGACGTCGTTGTCCAGCGGCGGTAGGGGCTGTTGCCGGTTCCACTGCAGCGCCACCTCGAGCAGGCGCTCGGCCCGGTTGCCGTGCACCACCACCAGGCCGGAGGCCGGCGCGCCACCGTGGGGGCGGCTACCCGGGCCGCTGACGGCGTCGGTGCTGGGGTTCTCCCTGTGGTTGGTTGGCATGGCGTGATGGTAGCAAGCCGCGCGCCGCGCCGATCGGCTGGCGCTGGTGTAAGGTTCGCCCCATGAGCAAGGCATTCACCAAGGAACTCGACACCGACGACGAGGACGATCTGCCCGAGGCGCGCCTGCCCCAGGGCAGCCGCAACTACATGACGCCCGCGGGTTACGCCCGGCTGCGCGCGGAGCTGATGCACCTCATCGACGAGGAGCGGCCGCGCGTGGTCGAAACCGTGTCCTGGGCGGCCAGCAACGGCGACCGCTCGGAAAACGGCGACTACCTCTACGGCAAGAAGCGCCTGCGCGAGATCGATCGCCGCATCCGTTTTCTGACCAAGCGGCTCGAGCGCGCCGAGGTCGTCGATCCCAGCGTGCACCACGGCAAGGACCAGGTGTTTTTTGGCGCCACGGTCACCTTCGCCCGCGCCGATGGCAGCGAAGAGACGGTGACCATCCTCGGCATCGACGAGGCGGACAGCCGCCAGGGCCAAGTGAGCTGGATTTCGCCCGTCGCCCAGGCGCTGCTCAAGGCGCGCGAAGGCGACGAGGTGCGCTTGCGCACGCCCGCCGGGGTGGAGGTGCTCGAAATCGTGCGCGTGCAGTACCCCGCGCCTGACGGTGGCACACCGTCTTGAGCGTCGCCGCAGCGCCAGTCGTGCCGTGTGCGCGCGTCACTGGCCGGCGTCGGCCGATCGCGCGGGCCGCTGGCGCTGCGCACGCAACACCGATGGCGTGCGGCGCAGCTGTCGCAAGACCTGCGCCAGATGCACGCGGTCGCGCACCGCGATCGTGAAGCGCAGCTCGGTGGTGGACTGGGCGGCCTCGTCACCCATGTGGATGTGGGTGATGTCGGCTTCAGCGGTGGCGATGGCGGCCGCCACACGCGCCAGCACACCTTTGCCGTTGCTGACGGTCACGACGACCGTCGACTCGAACGGGCGGGTGAGATCCTCGGCCCACTCGACTTCGAGAAAACGTTCGCGGTCGCGGTGCAGCAGCCGGCGCACGACCGGGCAGTCCTCGGTGTGCACGGCCAGCCCCTCACCGCGGCCCAGGTAGCCGACGATGCGGTCACCGGGGATCGGCCGGCAGCACGGCGCGTAGACCACGGACGCGCCTTCACTGCCATCGAGCGTGACCACGCCCTGGCTGGGTTGGTCCTCGGTCGGGGTGCCAAAGCGCTCCTGGCTGATGAGCAGCACGTCGGGGCGAGTGCCGGCTTCGGCCATCAGCGCGGCGAGCTTCTTTCCCACCATGCCCGCGATGCGGCGCCCGAGGCCGATGTCGATCAACAGCTCGTCGCGCGTGCGGTTACCGGTGAAGCGCAGCAGCTTGTCCCAGATCGGCTGACCCGCCGCGTCCTCCGTCGGCAGGTTGGGAATACCTTCCGCGCGCAACGCCTGTTGCAGCAGGCGCTCGCCCAAGGCGCGCGATTCTTCTTGGGCCAGCGTCTTGAGGTAATGACGGATCTTGGAGCGCGCGCGGCCGGTCTTGACGAAACCGAGCCACGCAGGGTTGGGTTTGGCGTGCGGCGAGGTGGTGATTTCCACCACGTCGCCGTTGTGCAGTTCGGTGCGCAGCGGTACCTGCTCGCCATTGACCGTGGCACCGATGGCGCGGTGGCCGACGTCGCTGTGGATGGCGTAGGCGAAGTCGACCGCCGTGGCCCCCCGGGGCAGCGCCAGGATCTTGCTCTTGGGCGTGAAGACGTAGACGGAGTCCGGAAAGAGGTCGATGCGCACGTGGTCCCAGAATTCGCCCGAATCCTTGGTCTCTTGCTGGATGTCGAGCAGCGACTGCAGCCACTGCGCGTTGAGCGTCTGTGCCGAGGCGTCTCCCGCCTCACCGACCTTGTACAGCCAGTGCGCGGCGATGCCGGATTCAGCCACCACATCCATGGTGGGCGTGCGCAGCTGAAATTCGATTGCCGTGCCGAACGGCCCGACCAGCGTCGTGTGCAGCGACTGGTAGCCGTTGACCTTGGGGATGGCGATGTAGTCCCGAAACTTGCCCGGCAGGGGCTTGTAGAGCTGGTGCAACACGCCCAGCGCGGTGTAGCAGTCCAGCACCTGCGGGACGATGATGCGAAAGCCGTAGATGTCGGTCACCTGTGCGAATGACAGGTGTTTGGTATCCATCTTGCGGTAGATGGAGTACAGGGTTTTTTCGCGCCCGGTGATGTGCACATCCAGGCCGCTGTCGCGAAACGCGGCCTCGACCTCGCCTTGCACGCGAGCGATCAAGTCGTGGCGACGTGCACGCGAGCGCGCCAGGGCCTTGGACAGCGCCTGGTAGCGCCAAGGATGCAGGTAGCGAAACGCCAGGTCCTGCAGCTCGCGATAGAGATTGTTGAGCCCGAGACGGTGCGCGATCGGGGCGTAGATGTCGAGCGTCTCGCGTGCGATGCGCGCCCATTTGTGGCGCGGCATGTCGCCCATGGTGCGCATGTTGTGCAGCCGGTCGGCCAGCTTGATGAGGATGACGCGCACGTCGCGCGCCATGGCCAGCAGCATTTTGCGAAACGACTCCGCCTGGCCTTGCTCGCGGCTATCGAACGCCAGCTTGTCCAGCTTGGTCAGGCCATCGACCAGGTCGGCAACCGCGGCGCCGAAGCGCTCGGTCAATTCGGCTTTGGAGACGCCACAGTCCTCCAGCACGTCATGCAGCAGGGCTGCACACAGGGCCTGCGCGTCGAGCTTCCATTCGGTGCACAGCTGCGCGACCGCGATCGGGTGTGTGATGTAGGGGTCACCGTTTTTGCGCATCTGGCCCAGGTGGGCCTGGTCGGCGAAGCGGTACGCCTGGCGTACCTGCTCGACCTCGTGCGCGGACAGATAACCCAGCCGGGACTCGAGTGCCGCAAAGCTGGCCGCTGCCGCACTCGCCGCTGCCTGAGGGGGCGTGGCGGGCGGACGGGCGCCGAATGAGGTGCCAACGGCTAAGCTTAGGGTTTCGACACTCACCCTGCTAATGTAAACAAAAAAGGCGCTCGGTGTGAGCGCCTGGTTTTGCGCGCACGCGCGCCGGTCAGACCGGGACCTTGCGCAGCATCTCGAGCCCGACCAGCCCAGCGGCGATTTCTCGCAGGGCCGTCACGGCGGGTTTGTTGCGGGATTCGATCTTGGGCGCGTGGCCTTGGTTGAGCATGCGCGCGCGGTAAGTGGCCGCGAGCACGAGCTGGAAGCGGTTCGGAATCTTCTCCAGGCAATCCTCGACGGTGATGCGTGCCATGGAAACCTCCGGCAGTTAGCAAGTAGGGGGTTGGGGAATGCCCAAGGCCTGAAAGACCTCGGCCCGGGCGCGCCGCTGTGCCGCTACCCGCAGCCGCTGCGAGTGCGTGATCGTTTTGAGGTCGAACAGCGCGCGCTCGAAAACCTCATTGATTATAACGTAGTCGAATTCGTGGACGTGGGCCATCTCCTGCGCCGCGTTGCGCAGGCGCAGCTCGATGACGTCATCGCTGTCTTCGCCGCGGCGCTGCAGCCGGCGCCGCAGCTCGTCCCAACTGGGCGGCAAGATGAAAATCAGCACCGCGTTGGCAAACTGGCGACGGATCTGCAGCGCGCCCTGGTAGTCGATCTCGAGCACGATGTCGGCGCCGGCCGCGATCTTGTCTTCGATAGCTTTGCGCGATGTGCCGTAGCGCCGGTTGTGCACCTGCGCCCACTCGACGAAGGCGTCGGCCTCGATCATGCGGTCGAACTCGTCGTCGCTGACGAAGTAGTACTCGCGCCCGTGCACCTCCTGCCCGCGCGGCGCGCGCGTGGTGTGCGAGACCGACAGCTCCATGCGCGAGTCGACCTCGAGCAGCGCCTTGACCAGGCTGGACTTGCCGGTGCCGCTGGGTGCGGCCACGACGAACAGATTGCCAGGGTAATCCATGCGGTTCATTCGAGGTTTTGGACCTGTTCGCGCAGCTGCTCGATCAGCACTTTCATGTCGACCGACAGGCGCGTGAGTTCGAGGCTGGCCGACTTCGAGCCCAGCGTGTTGGCTTCGCGGTGCAGCTCTTGGATCAGGAAGTCGAGCCGCTTGCCGACCTCGCCGCCGCGCTCGAGCAGCCGCTCGATTTCCGTCAGGTGTGACTGCAGCCGGGTAAGCTCCTCGGCCACGTCCACCCGCACGGCGAAGGCCGCCGCTTCGGCCAACGCGCGCTCCTGCAGCGCAGCGGGGTCGGCTGGCGTGGCACCCAGCGCATCGTGAAAACGCTGCAAGAAGCGCTCCCGCTGCTGTGCCACGACCTGCGGCACGAGGGGGGCGGCCTGCTCGGCGAGCGCGCGCAGTTGCGCCACCCGGTCCCTCAGCATCGCTACCAGCCGCGCGCCCTCCCGTTCACGCGCCGCGTTGAAGTCATCGAGCACGCGCTGCGCCAGTGCGAGCAGCGGCTCACGCCAATCCGTACCAGAGGCATTTCCGCGCTGGGCGAGCTGCAGCACTTCGGCCACCGAGAGTCCCCGCGCCTGCGGCAGCCAGGCCTGCACTTGCTCCTGTACGCCCGACAGCCGCTGCAGCTCGGCCGCGCTGGGCGCGCGCAGCGCTGCCTCGCCCCGTTGCTCGATCCAGGCGCGCAGTTCCACCTTGCCGCGCCGCACGCGTACCGCGACACACTCGCGCAAGGCGGGCTCGGCAGTACGCAGCTCGTCGGGTAGGCGCAGCGACAGGTCCAGAAAGCGGCTGTTGACGGCGCGCACCTCTAACCCGATGGTACCCATCGCGCGCTGGGGGGCATCGGTGTCGGCCCGTGCCGCTGCGGGGTCGGTTTGCCCCGTGGCATAGCCGGTCATGCTGTACACTGGCATTGGCATTTCAGATGGAGGGCGGCCCCGCGGGCGGCGTCGGTCGCTGGGGGCGGGGGTTGCGCATGCACCGATTATGTCAAAGACCAAGCCAGCTCCCCTGCCGCCAGACACCGTGATCGGCGGCTACCGGATCGTGCGCCTGCTGGCAGCGGGCGGCTTCGGGCTGGTCTATCTGGCCCTCGACGCCCATGGCCAGGAGGTCGCGATCAAGGAGTATCTGCCGGCCTCGCTCGCGATGCGAGCCCCCGGCGAGCTGCTGCCGGTCGTGGCGCCGGACAAACAAGCCTTGTATCGCTTGGGCCTGCGCAGCTTTTTCGAGGAAGGCCGCGCACTGGCGCAAATTTCGCACCCGGCGGTCGTGGGCGTCCTCAATTTCTTTCGCGAAAACGAGACTGTCTACATGGTGATGGACTACCTGCGCGGCGCATCGCTGCAGGAGTTCATCGTCGCCGCACGCAGTCGGCAGCGCAAAAAGGTGCTGCGCGAAGCGACCATACGCTCGCTTTTCGACGAGATTTTGCGCGGGTTGCGCATCGTGCACCAGCACAAGATGCTGCACCTCGACATCAAGCCGGCCAACATTTTCATCACGGACGACAACCGCGCGGTGCTGATCGACTTCGGCGCGGCGCGCGAGGTGCTCAACACCGAAGGCACGTTCGTGCGGCCCATGTACACCCCCGGCTTTGCCGCGCCCGAGATGTACCGCCGCACCGGGGGAGCGGGGTTGGGGCCGTGGACCGACATCTACGCCATCGGCGCCTGCCTGTACGCGTGCATGCAGGGCTATCCGCCGCACGATGCGCCCCAGCGCCAGGACAAGGACCGGCTGCCGGCCTCGCTGGCCCGCTTGCGCGGGGTGTACTCGGACAACCTGATCCAGGTGGTGCAGTGGTGCATGGCGCTCGACCCCCTGTCGCGGCCGCAGTCGGTGTTTGCACTGCAACGCGAGCTGGCGCGCGAGGACTCGCCCGAGGAGGCGGTCGCGGCGCCGTGGTGGCAGCGCTGGCGTGACCGTCTCGGTCTGACGCGCACGGCGTCGGCGGCCACCCCGCAGAGTCAGCGTTCCAGCTTTCTGGAGCCGCCGTGAAGTTTTCCGTCTACCAGGCCAGCCACATCGGCGGGCGGGCGCGCAACGAAGACCGCGTGGGCTACACCTACACCCGACAGGCCGTGCTGCTGGTGCTGGCCGACGGCATGGGGGGGCATCCCGACGGGGACCAGGCGGCGGACATCGCGGTGCGCACCTTCGTGCAAGCTTTCGTCGGGCAAGCCGTCCCGAAGCTGGCCGACCCCCGGGCGTTTCTGGAGGCGACCGTGATGCAAGCCAGCCAGGCCATCGTCGATTTTGCCCACGCGCATCACCGCACCGAGCATCCCCGCACGACGGTCGTGGCTGCCGTGGTGCAGGACGGCGAGCTGACCGCGCTGCACAGCGGCGACTCGCGCCTGTACTGGGCGCGGGACGGGCGGTTGGTCGCGCGCACGCGCGACCACAGCTACCACGACAAGCCGGAGCTGTTCGCCACGCGGCCCGCCAGCGTGTCCCGCAGCGTGTTGTTCACCTGTCTGGGATCGGACACGCCGCCGCTGTACGATGTGCTGGGGCCGGTGGCGTTGCGGCATGGCGATCGCGTGCTGTTGTGCTCCGACGGGCTGTGGGCAGTGATGGACGACGACGACCTGGCCGCCGGCCTGTATGGGGTGCCGCTGGCCGATGCGGTGGCGCAGCTGTCCGAGCTGGCCGTGCGGCGGGGCGGGCGGCACGGTGACAACGTCTCGCTCATCGGGCTGGAGTGGCAGGCCGACGATGGATTTCCCTCCACTCAGGTGCTCGAGCCGGCGTGGCTGGCGCACGCGGCGGCTGCACCCGCCCCGCTGCCGGCTGAGGGATTGCCCGCTGCCGAGCTCGACGACGCCGAGATCGAGCGTACCATTGCCGAAATCAACGACGCCATCCGTCGCACCCGGCGCCAGACACCCCCGGCCCAGGTGCCGACGCGACCGGAGCGCAAGCGCCCCTCTTGAACTTCGACCCTTTCCATGACCGACGACACGTTTCTGACAGCCAGTGCCCAGCGCCGCCACGACGGCCGCGCCCCCGACGAATTGCGCCCGGTGCGCATCACCCGCGGCTACACCGTCCACGCCGAGGGATCGGTGTTGATCGAGTTCGGCCGCACGCGCGTGCTGTGCACGGCGTCGGTGGAAGAGCGCGTGCCGCCGCACAAAAAAGGCAGCGGCGAGGGCTGGGTGACGGCGGAGTACGGCATGCTGCCGCGCTCGACCCACACCCGCAGCGAGCGCGAGGCGGCGCGCGGCAAACAAAGCGGCCGCACGCAGGAGATCCAGCGCCTCATTGGCCGCTCGCTGCGTGCGGTATTCGACCTGGCGGCGTTGGGCGAGCGCACACTGACGCTGGACTGCGACGTGCTGCAGGCCGATGGCGGCACGCGCACCGCCGCCATCACCGGCGCCTACGTGGCCGCGCACGATGCGGTGCAGCGCCTGCTGGCGGAAGGCAAGCTCGAGCGCAACCCGATCCGGCACCCGGTGGCGGCGGTGTCGGTGGGCATCGTGGACGGCGTGCCGGTGCTCGATCTGGACTACGTGGAGGACGCGGGCTGCGCGACCGACATGAACGTCGTCATGACCGGGGCCGGGCAGTATGTCGAGGTGCAGGGCACGGCCGAGGGCGAGCCTTTTGGCCGTGAGGCGTTGCAGCGTCTGCTCGAGCTGGCCGAGCGCGGCATCCAGCAACTCATCGCCCTGCAGCGTGCGGTGCTGGCGGGCGCCGAGGTGGGGTGAGGCGATGACCGCACCGGTCATACCGCGCCGTCTGGTGCTGGCGTCCAACAACGCGGGCAAGCTGGCGGAGTTGCAGGCCTTGTTCGCGCCGCTGGGGCTGGAGCTGGTCACGCAGGGCAGTCTGGGCATTCCC
>NZ_CALIND010000110.1:0-14963 GCF_938045175.1 uncultured Tepidimonas sp. | reverse complement strand
GGCTGGTGGATTATGTCGTCGTGCACGAGCTGGCGCACCTGCGCGAAATGCACCACGGCCCCGCGTTTTGGGCCTTGGTCGCGGGCGTACTGCCAGACTACGCCGAGCGGCGCGCCGCGCTGCGGCGCTATGCGTTGGGCTGAATGCGCCGCGCGCTCGCGCGCCGCACTGCCGGGTCACAGCCGGGCCGCCATGACCCCCAACGCCACCGTCAGCGCCAGCGCGTGTACCAAAGCGGCACCGATGGTCAGCTCAATCGCGGGGCGCAGCGCGGGTACCGGTTGACCGGTGGCGACGTGTCGCCACAGCAGCCCTGCGGCCGCCAGCGACAGCGGCAGAGACAGCAGTCCCCACCACGCCGCGGTAGGGGCGATCGACGCCAGGACTGCCGCCGCCAACCCCCCGTGGGCCAGCAGCGCCAGCCCGGTGTAGGCAGCGGCCACGCCCGTGGGCCCCAGGCGCACCGCCAGGGTGCGTTTGCCCGCCTGCGCATCCCACGGCGCGTCGGGCAGCCCGTTGATGAGCAGGATGTTCGCCACCAGCACCGCAAACGGCACCGCCGTCACCATGGGCACGATCAGCCATGCGCTGCGCTGGCTATAGTACGCGCCCAGCACGATCAGCCACCACGCCAGTGCGACCGTGACTTCGCCCAGGCCGCGGGCCATCAAGCGCAGCGGCGGGGCGGAATACGCCCACGCCAGTACCAGCCCGGCGATGCCGATGGCGATCAGCCCGCCCCCGGCGGCGAGTGCCAGCCACAGCCCACCCAGCACCACCAGGCCCGACAGGCCCAAGGCCAAGCGCCGGGCCGCCGCCGGGGTGGCCGTGCCGGTCTGGATGGCGCGCGAGCCGCCCGTGAAGGGCGACAACGGCGCGGGGTTGATCGCGTCCGCCCCGCTGAGCGCGTCGTGATAGTCGTTCCAAGCGTTGGCTGCGGCGTGGGCCAGCACCGCCAGGGTGATCGTGAGCCCGGCGCGCCACGGGTCGAATCCGCAGCCGCAGGCGGCGGCCATGGCCAGCCCCAATGCCACGGCCGCCACCGTTACCCACAGAAAGCCGGGGCGGCTCAACCGCCATGCGGCGTGCCACGTCAAAGGGGGGTCGGCTGCGGCCAAGGACATGCCCTCGACTATAGCGTCCGTCGGTCGGGGTATCGCGGGCGTGTTGGTCGGGTCTAGGCGGGGGGGGGTGGCGCGGAAGCGGCAGTGGCAGTAAGATCGGGGTTGTCATTGACGTTTACGTCAACGTCAATCGACGCCCAGCGTCACCCCGATCCCCTGCCATGGCCAGCCACACCACCTACACCATCAGTGACTTGGCGCGCGAGTTCGACCTGACCACACGCGCCATCCGCTTCTACGAGGACATGGGGCTGCTGCAGCCCAAGCGCACCGGGCCGGGTGGGCGTAGCCGGGTGTACTCGGCGCGCGACCGCACGCGGCTCAAGCTCGTGCTGCGCGCCAAACGCCTGGGGCTGAGCCTGTCCGAGGCCAAAGAGCTGATCGACATGTATGACAGCCCGCGCGACACCGGACCACAGCTGCGAAAGTTTTTGCAGGTGCTCGCGGCGCACCGGCGCCAGATCGAGGACCAAATGGCCGATCTGCAGGCCACGCTGGATGAGATCAAGGTGCATGAGAAAGAAGCCCGCGCGCTGCTGGCCCGCTTGGATGACGGGTTGGCGGCGCCGGAAAAGGCGGCATAATTGACGTTTACGTAAACGTCAATCAGCACAGGAGACGAACCATGACCGACTTGCCCGGCCTCGACTTTCAGCTCGGCGAAGACATCGACGCGCTGCGCGACGCGGTGCGCGCCTTCGCCCAGGCCGAGATCGCCCCGCGCGCGGCCGAGATCGACCGCACCGACCAGTTTCCGATGGACCTGTGGCGCAAAATGGGCGAGCTGGGCGTGCTCGGCATCACGGTCGAGGAGGAGTACGGCGGCGCGGCCATGGGCTACCTCGCGCACATGATCGCGATGGAGGAGATCAGCCGCGCCAGCGCGTCAGTCGGGCTGTCGTACGGGGCACACTCCAACCTGTGCGTCAACCAGATCCGCCGCAACGGCACCGAGGCGCAAAAGCGCCGCTACCTGCCCCAGCTGATCAGTGGCGAGCACGTGGGCGCGCTGGCCATGAGCGAGCCGGGCGCCGGCTCCGACGTGGTGAGCATGAAACTGCGCGCCGAGGACAAGGGTGGCTACTACGTGCTCAACGGCAGCAAAATGTGGATCACCAACGGGCCGGACGCCGACACCCTGGTCGTGTACGCCAAGACCGAGCCCGAGGCGGGCGCGCGCGGCATCACCGCCTTCATCGTCGAAAAAGGCATGAAGGGCTTTTCGGTGGCGCAAAAGCTCGACAAGCTGGGCATGCGCGGCAGCCACACGGGCGAGCTGGTGTTCGACAACGTCGAGGTGCCGGCCGAGAATGTCCTGGGAGCGGTCAACGGCGGCGTCCAGGTGCTGATGAGCGGGCTGGACTACGAACGCGCCGTGCTGGCCGCCGGCCCCGTGGGCATCATGCAGGCCGTGATGGACAACGTGGTGCCCTACATCCACGACCGCAGGCAGTTCGGCCAGCCCATCGGTGAGTTCCAGCTCATCCAGGGCAAGGTAGCCGATATGTACACCACCCTGCAGGCGGCGCGTGCCTTTTTGTACACCGTGGGCAAGAACCTGGATCGCTTGGGCAGCGACCACGTGCGCCAGGTGCGCAAGGACTGCGCGAGCGTCATCCTGTGGTGCGCGGAAAAAGCCACCTGGATGGCGGGCGAGGGCATCCAGATCTTTGGCGGCAACGGCTACATCAACGACTACCCGATGGGTCGGCTGTGGCGCGACGCGAAGCTGTATGAAATCGGCGCTGGCACCAGCGAGATCCGCCGCATGCTCATCGGGCGCGAGCTGTTTGCGCAGACGATGTGACGCCCCGGATCTGTCATGATTCGGGGTGACACTGCCTCCGCCGGATCCCCCGCCATGCTGCCGCAACGCCTCGACTCGTCCCTGGCCTACGACATCGCCAAAGCGATGATCGATGGCTTCAACCGCCACTACCGGCTGTTCCGGGCCGAGTCGGCGCGTGCCAAGCACCGGTTCGAGACGGCCGACTGGGTGGGGCAGCAGCGCGCGCAGCGCGAGCGCATCGAGTTCTACGACATGCGCGTCAAGGAGTGCGTGACGCGCCTGGAGCGCGAATTCCATGCCTCGCAGCAGCCGATGGAGGTGTGGCAGCAGGTCAAGCTGCTCTACATCGGCATGCTGGTCGATCATCGTCAGCCGGAACTCGCGGAGACGTTCTTCAACTCCGTCACGACCAAGATCCTGCACCGCAGCTACTTCCAGAACGACTTCATCTTCGTGCGTCCCGCCATCAGCACGGAGTACATCGAGCCGGAAGACCCTCACAGCCACACCACCTACCGCTGCTACTACCCCCAGCGGCTGGAAGATCTCCAGCCCACACTGCAGCGCATGGTGGAAGACTTCGGCCTGCGCGTGCCGTTCGAGGATCTGGCGCGCGACATCGGCTACGTGCACGAGGCCATGCTGCCGCTGTTCGACCACCGCCGGCTGCGTGCCAATTTTCAGATCCAGGTGCTCGACAGCCTGTTCTACCGCAACAAGGGCGCGTACGCGGTGGGCAAGCTCATCAACGGCTTTCAAGAGCTGCCGTTCGCCCTGCCCATCCTGCACAACGAGCGCGGTCAACTCGTCATCGACGCGTTGCTGCACGGCGAAGACGATTTGCTGATGGTGTTCAGCTTCGCGCGGGCCTACTTCATGGTCGACATGGAAGTGCCCAGCGCCTACGTGCAGTTTTTGCGCAGCATGATGCCGCGCAAACCACGGGCGGAGTTCTACAACGCGCTCGGCTTGGCCAAGCAGGGCAAGACGCTTTTCTACCGCGACTTTCTCTACCACCTGCGGCACAGCACCGACCAGTTTCGCATCGCGCCCGGAATTAAGGGCATGGTGATGCTGGTGTTCGACCTGCCGAGCTTTCCGTTCGTGTTCAAGGTCATCAAGGACTACTTTCCGCCGCAGAAGGACACCACGCGTGAGCAGATCCGCGCCAAATACCAGCTCGTCAAACAGCACGACCGCGTGGGCCGCATGGCCGATACGTTGGAGTTTTCCGAGGTGGGGTTTCCGCGCGCACGCTTCAGCGACGAGCTGATCGCCGAGATCCAGAAATTCGCGCCCAGCCAGATCGAGATCGGTGACCGCAACGGGGATGGCAACATCGAAGTCGTGCTCAAGCACGTCTATATCGAGCGGCGCATGATCCCGCTCAACATCTACCTGCAGGAATGCTTCGACACCCTGCAGAAAGACCCGGGCAACACGGCGGTGCGCCAGCAGCTCGAGCACGCGGTCATCGAGTACGGCAACGCGATCAAGGACCTGGTGGCGGCCAACATCTTTCCTGGCGATATGCTGTGGAAGAATTTTGGTATCACGCGCCATGGCAAGGTCGTCTTCTACGACTACGACGAAATCGAATACCTCACCGACTGCAACTTCCGCCGTGTGCCGCCCCCGCGCGACGAAGACGACGAGATGAGCGGCGAGGTGTGGTACAGCGTCGGTCCGCGCGACGTCTTTCCCGAGACGTTTGGGCCGTTTCTGCTCGGCAACCCGATGGTGCGCGAGATTTTCATGCGCCACCACGCGGACTTGCTCGACCCCGCCTACTGGCAGGCGCACAAGGAGCGTATCCTCGCCGGCCACGTGCACGACGTCTTCCCCTACGAGCGCGAGCGCCGTTTCAGCGCGCAGCGCCGCGTGCCTCTGTCGCCCACGGCCGAGGCGGCTGCCTAGGACGTGGTTTCTCGTTCCCCACTGTCAGGAGTCTCAGCATGAGCCAAGCCGATCCGATCGTCATCGTCGGTGCCGCGCGCACCCCCATGGGTAGCTTCCAGGGTGATTTTTCAGCGCTCGCCGCGCACGACTTGGGGGCTGCCGCCATCCGTGCTGCCGTCGAGCGCGCGGGTATCGCCCCGGACGCCGTGGACGAGGTGCTGATGGGCAACTGCCTGATGGCTGGGCAGGGCCAAGCGCCTGCACGCCAAGCTGCGCTCAAGGCCGGACTGCCCAAGAGCGCGGGGGCCGTCACACTGTCCAAGATGTGCGGCTCGGGCATGCGCGCCGCCATGTTCGCGCACGACATGCTGGCCGCGGGTACCGCGGACGTGATGGTGGCGGGCGGCATGGAGAGCATGACCAACGCGCCGTACCTGCTGCTCAAGGGCCGTGGCGGCTACCGCATGGGACACGACCGTGTGTTCGACCACATGATGCTCGACGGCCTGGAGGACGCGTACGAGCCCGGGCGCAGCATGGGCACCTTCGGCGAAGACTGCGCGGCCAAGTACGGCTTCACGCGCGAGCAGCAGGACGCCTTTGCCACCGAGAGCGTGCGCCGCGCCCAGCGTGCCGTGGCCGACGGCAGCTTCGCCGCCGAAATCACGCCGGTGACGGTCAAGGACCGCACGTGCGAGCGCGTGGTTGCCAGCGACGAGGGGCCAGGCAAGATCAAGCTCGACAAAATTCCCCAGCTCAAGCCAGCGTTCAAGAAGGACGGCACCATCACCGCGGCGTCGAGCTCGTCCATCAACGATGGGGCGGCAGCGCTGGTGCTGATGCGCGCCTCGACCGCGGCCCAGCGTGGCTGTCAGCCGCTGGCGCGCATCGTGGGCCACGCCATGCACGCGCAAGAGCCCAACTGGTTCACCACCGCCCCCGTGGGGGCCACGCGTAAGCTGCTGGCCAAGATCGGCTGGCAGGTCTCCGACGTGCAGCTGTGGGAGGTCAACGAGGCCTTTGCCGTGGTGCCGATGGCGCTCATGACCGAGCTGGGCATCTCGCACGACATCGTCAACGTCAATGGCGGCGCGTGCGCGTTGGGCCACCCGATCGGCGCCAGCGGTGCGCGCATCATGGTCACGCTGATGCACGCCCTGCGGGCGCGCGGCCTGAAGCGCGGCGTGGCCACGCTGTGCATCGGCGGGGGCGAGGCCACCGCGATCGCGATCGAAATGCTGTGACCGCTGCCGGGGCCGTGTGACGGCCCCTGGGCTGACACGCACCCACTGCCGGAGCCCCCATGCTGTTGACCGAAGACCAACGCCTGATCCGCGACGCGGTGCGCGCCTACGCACGCGAGCAACTCTGGCCCCACGCGGCGCGCTGGGACCGCGAGCACACCTTCCCGCGCGAAGCGCACCGGGGCCTTGCTGAGCTGGGCTGCTACGGCGTATGCGTGCCCACGGACTACGGCGGCGCGGGGCTGGACTACGTGAGCCTGGCGCTGGTGTTGGAGGAAATCGCCGCCGGCGACGGCGGCACCAGCACCGCCATCAGCGTCAACAACTGCCCGGTGTGCGCCATTTTGCTGCGCTACGGCAGCGAGGCGCAAAAGCAGCGCTGGCTGGTGCCCCTGGCGCAGGGGCAGATGCTGGGCGCGTTTTGCTTGACCGAGCCGCATGTCGGCTCGGACGCTGCGGCCTTGCGCACCACGGCACGGCGCGAGGGCGACACGTACGTGCTCGACGGGGTCAAGCAGTTCATCACCAGCGGCAAGAACGGGCAAGTGGCCATCGTCATCGCCGTCACCGACAAAGCGGCGGGCAAACGCGGGATGAGCGCCTTTTTGGTGCCCATCGACACGCCGGGCTACGTCGTGGCTCGTCTCGAAGACAAGGTCGGCCAGCACTCCAGCGACACGGCGCAGATCCGCTTGGACCAGTGCCGCATCCCCGCCGAGTACCGTATCGGCGACGAGGGCGAAGGCTACAAAATCGCACTGTCGGCGTTGGAGGGCGGGCGCATCGGTATCGCGGCGCAAAGCATCGGCATGGCGCGCAGCGCGCTCGAGGTGGCGATTGCCTACGCCAAGGAACGCGAGAGCTTCGGCCAGCCGATCTTCAACCACCAGGCCGTGGGCTTTCGCCTCGCCGAAGCAGCAGCGAGGCTGGAGGCGGCGCGCCAACTGACGTGGCACGCGGCAGCCATGCGGGATGCAGGTCAGCCCTGCCTCAAAGAAGCCGCGATGGCCAAGCTGATCGCGAGCGAAACCGCCGAGTGGGTGTGCTCCGCTGCCATCCAGACGCTGGGCGGCTATGGCTACGTGAGCGACTTCCCGGTCGAGCGCATCTGGCGCGACGTGCGTGTCTGCCAGATCTACGAGGGCACGAGCGACGTGCAGAAAATCCTGATCCAACGCGCGCTGGCGGCCGAGGGCTGACGGGCGCGCCTCGGGCGGGGTTGGCGCGCCGGTGCGGCAGCCGAAGATCGCTCCATCGTTCGTCGTATCATGATGCGGTGAACATCATCATCTTCGGGGCGGGCCGGGTGGGCGAGAGCGTCGCCGAGAGCCTGGTGTCCGAGCAAAACGACATCACCGTCATCGACCAGGACCCAGCGCGCGTGCGTGCGTTGGAGGAACGACTCGACCTGCGGGGCGTGGTCGGCAACGGTATCCAGCCGTCGGTGTTGGCCGAAGCGGGCGCCAAAGACGCCGACATGCTCATCGCTTGCGCGGCGCTGGACGAATCGAACCTGGTGGTGTGCAAGGTGGCGCACGACGTGTTCCAGGTGCCGACGACCATCGCCCGGCTGCGCTCGCCGGAGTTCGAGGAGGGCAGCCCCCTGCTGGACAAGGCCGGCTTTGCGGTGGACCATGTGATCTGCCCGGAAGAGTCGGTGATGCGCTACATCCACCAGCTCATCGACTACCCCGAGGCGCTGCAGGTGCTGGAGTTTGCCGATGGCCGCGCGAGCCTGATCGCGGTGCGGGCCACGGCGGGCAGTGCTTTGGTCGGGCACACCATCGGCGAATTTCGGGCCTTGTTCCCGCATGCCGAAATGCGCGTGGTCGCGCTGTACCGGCTCGACGCCGAGATGGACCCGGAGCCGCATACCCGCATCCTGCCGGGCGACGAAGTGTTCATCCTGGCGGCGGGTGACAAAATCCGGCTCGTGCTGCAGGCGCTGCACGCGCGCGACAAGCCGGTGCAGCGGCTCATGATCGCTGGCGGCGGCAAGGTCGGCCTGCGCCTGGCGCGCTCGCTCGTCGGGCAGTGTCACGTCAAGATCATCGAGGCCAGTGCCAAGCGCTGTGAGTACCTGGCCAGCCAACTGCCCAGCAGCACGTTGGTGCTGCATGGTGATTGCACCGACGAAGCCCTGCTGGAAGACGAGAACGTCGCCGACATGGACCTGTTCTTGGCGCTGACCAGCGACGACGAGGACAACATCATGGCGGCGATGCTGGCCAAGCGGCTGGGGGCGCGTCGGGTGTTGGCGCTGATCAACCGCCGCGCCTATGCCGAAATGCTGCAGGGCAGCACCATCGATATCGCGGTGTCGCCCGCGCAAACCGTGATCGGTGAGCTGCTGGCGCACGTGCGCCGGGGCGAGGTGGTGGCGGTGCACAGCCTGCGCCGCGGTGCCGCCGAGGCGCTGGAAGGCGTGGCGCGCGGCGATGTGCGCACCTCGCGCCTGGTCGGGCGGCGGGTGGAGGAGATCCGCCTGCCACCGGGGGTGCGGCTCGGGGCCATCGTGCGTGGCGAGGGGGACGAGGCCCAGGTGCTCATGCCCCACCACGATACCGTGGTGCAGGCCGACGACCACCTCATCATTTTCATCCCCAACAAGCGGCTGGTGCGCGAGGTAGAAAAGCTGTTTCAGGTCAGCGCGACGTTTTTTGGCTGATCGCCCCCTTCTTTTCACGAGTCGCAACGGCGCACCCCCATGGCTGGCCCCGCCCTCTACGTCTTCTCCCATGTGCTGATGGCCTTCGCGGCCCTGTTTGCCGTGCCCATGGGGTGGGCCTGGTTCCACGACGATCTCACGCACGAGGTGACCTGGGCGCAAGCGGCGGGCCTGACGCTGGCCAGCGGCTTGGCGCTGTGGGTGCTGACGCGCCGCCATAAACGCGAGCTGGCCACCCGCGACGGGTTTTTGCTGGTCAATCTGGTGTGGGCGGTTTTGCCCGCATACGCGGCGCTGCCGCTGTGGTGGATGGTGCCCGGCCTGAGCTGGCACCATGCCTATTTCGAGGCGATGAGCGCGCTCACCGCGACCGGGGCCACGGCCATCTCGGGGCTGGACACGCTGCCGGTGTCGGTCAACGTCTGGCGCTGCTTTTTGCAGTATGTGGGTGGCCTGGGCGTGATGCTGTTGGTGGTGGCGGTGCTGCCCATGCTGGGCCTCGGCGGCATGCAGCTGTACAAGGCCGAGACTCCAGGCCCGATGAAGGACCAAAAGCTCACCCCGCGCATCGCCGAGACCGCGCGCGGCCTGTGGAGCGTGTATTTTGGCTTTTCGGTGCTGTGCCTGCTGGGCTACCGCTGGGCGGGCATGGATTGGCCCGATGCCTTCATGCACATGTGCACCACCATGGGGCTGGCGGGGTTTTCCTCATACGATGCGAGTATCGGCCATTTCCAGTCGCCGGCGGTGGAGTGGGTGGCGATCGTCTTCATGGCGCTGGCGGGCATCAGTTTTTTGCGCCACTTCATGGTGCTGCGCGGCATGACGCTGCGCCCACTGTGGAGCGACCGCGAGATCCGCACTTACGCCGCCGTGTTACTGGCGGCCACGTTCTGGGTGGCGGGCATGCTGGCGGTGGAGCAGGTGTACCCGGACTTCGGCACCGCGCTGCGTTACGCGGCGTTTCACGTGCTGTCGCTGGCCACCACCACGGGCTATGCCACCACCGATTATCTGCAGTGGCCGCCGTTCATCCCGGTCTTTTTGCTGTTTCTGGGCACGTTCGTCTCGTGCGCGGGTTCCACCGGCGGTGGCATCAAAATGGTGCGTATGGTGCTGCTGATCAAGCAAGCGCGGCGCGAGCTGGTGCGCATCCTCCATCCCCACGTGGTCAACCCGGTGACGCTGGGCGGGCAAGTGGTGCCGCCGCAGGTGATGAACGCGGTGCTGGGCTTCATGCTCATCTATGGTGCGGCCACCCTGGGGCTCGCATTTTTGCTGCTGCTGTCGGGGCTCGATCTGGTGACGGCGCTGTCGGCCGTGGTGGCCACGGTCAACAACATCGGCCCCGGATTGGGCGAGGTTGGGCCGGCGGGCAACTACGGCGGTCTGTCGCCTTTCCAGCTCTGGGTGCTGAGTTTTGCCATGCTGCTGGGGCGGCTGGAGCTGTTCAGTGTGCTGGTGCTGTTTACCCGCGCCTTTTGGCGGCGGTAACGCAAGTGCCGGTCACGCGGTGACGGTGCTCGCACACACCTGCTCGGCGCTCATGGCGTCCCAGCACTTGAGCGCTTCGGCCGCGTACATCAGGGCGGGGCCTCCGCCCATGTAGGTGCAAATCGTCAGCAACTCTTCCAGTTCCCGCCGCGTGCCGCCCAGCTTGATGAGTGCGCGCACGTGGTAGCCGATACAGGCCGAGCAGCGCTGCGTGATACCGATGGCCAGCGCGATCAGCTCCTTGTGCTTGGCGCTGATGGCGCCATCGGCCATGCTGGCTTGGGCCAATTGGGAAAACCCGCGCATGGCCTCGGGCTGCGCCTTGCGCAGGTTAGCCAGTTGGGCGCTGATGTCGCAGATCAGGTCGTTGTGGTCGACGATGGGCATGATGATATCCTCTCGGCTGTGGCGAATGCGCGATGCTATACCCAAAGGGGTATGAAGCGGGTTGACGCGCATCAAAGCATCGTCGTTGCGGGCCCGCGGCGTCATCCGTGCTCGCGTCGCCAGACTGCCGGAGTCAGGCCGGTCCAGAGCTTGAACGCGCGAATGAAGCTCTTTTCGTTGTCGAAGCCGACCTGGGCGGCGACGCGCTTGATCGGCCAGCGCGTGCGTTGTAGGTGTTGCAGGGCAAGGTCGCGGCGCACCTGGTCTTTGAGTGTTTGCACCGAGACGCCGGCGGCGGCCAGGTGGCGCTGCAGCGTGCGGACCGAGACGTGGAGCGCGGCGGCCAGCCGAGCGGTGTCGGCCTCGCGCGGGTGCAGCCGCAGCCAGGCGCGCGCGCGCTCGACCAGCAGCCGGTCGTGGCGGTAGGGCTGCACCATCAGGCGCACGGCGCGCTGCAGTAGGGCGCGCAGCGCCACTTCGTCACGCCGCAGGGGCTGCGCCAGGTATGTGGCGTCAAAGGCAACGCGGGTTTGCCCTGCGTCGAACGAGATTTGCGCGCCAGGGAACAGCACCGCGTAAGCATCGGCGTGCAGCGGTGCGTCATAGGCCAGCGCCACCTCGCGCAGCGCGATGCGCGAGTCGATCCACCACGACGCCAGACCGAGCGCGTTGCGCAGCAATGACACGTGCGCCAGCTCGCGCACCGTGGCGCGATCGGTGGGATCCGGCAACTCGCTGCCCGGGGTGCGTCGTTCGTGCAGCGTCAGCCACGCCAACGCGCCGTCTACGTCCAGGGTCAGCACCACGTCGTCGGTGAGCAACCGATGGTGGCGGCACCAGCGCGCCAGCGCCAGCCCCAGCTGCGCAGCGGTGAACGACGCGCGTGCCAGCATGCCGTAGCTGCCCCAGGGCAGGCGCCGGGCAAACCAGCCGAGCGCCTCGTCGTCGAGCTCGCGCATCGCGTGCGCACACAGGCGCTCGAAGGGCAGGCTGGTCAGCCGTGCGCGTGGGTCGCCGATGACGGCGGGGTCGATGCCGGCGCTGGCCAGAGCGCCGCTGGGGTCGCCGCCGCGGATACGGTAGGCCAACACCACGGCGCGGGCAAAGGCCATGGGGGTGGCGGCTTCTGGGGGCGGACGGCGGTGGGATGCGACGGCGCGCGGGGGCGACTGCATTGGCGCATTATGCAACCTTAGGCGCGGGTTGTCCCGCTGGCGGCCGGCGGCGCTCGTGGGGACAATCTTGGCCCATGAGCGCACTCGCCACCCGACTCAACCCCCGTTCGCCCGAATTCCAGGCCAACGCCGCTGCCATGCGTGCGCTGGTGCAGGATCTGCATGCCCGCGTTGCCCAGGTTGCCCAAGGCGGCGGCGAGGCGGCGCGCGCCAAGCACATCGCGCGCGGCAAGCTGCTGCCGCGCGAGCGTGTCGAGATGCTGCTCGATCCTGGCACGCCGTTTCTGGAAATCGCGCCCCTGGCCGCGTTGGACATGTACGGTAACGAGGCACCTTGTGCGGGCTTGATCGCCGGCATTGGCCGCGTCTGTGGGGTGGAATGCGTCATCGTCTGCAACGACGCGACCGTCAAGGGCGGCACCTACTACCCCATGACGGTGAAAAAGCACTTGCGCGCGCAAGAGATCGCGCAGCAAAACGGGCTGCCGTGCATTTACCTGGTGGATTCGGGCGGCGCCAACTTGCCCAACCAGGACGAGGTCTTTCCCGACCGGGATCACTTCGGCCGCATCTTTTACAACCAGGCCAACATGAGTGCGCAAGGGCTGGCGCAGATCGCGGTGGTGATGGGCTCGTGCACCGCGGGTGGCGCCTATGTGCCGGCCATGAGCGACGAGACGATCATCGTCAAAAACCAGGGCACGATTTTTTTGGGCGGCCCGCCCTTGGTCAAGGCCGCCACGGGCGAGGTGGTCAGCGCCGAAGACTTGGGCGGGGGTGATGTGCACACGCGCCTGTCCGGCGTGGCGGACCATCTGGCCGAAAACGACTGGCACGCGCTGACACTGGCGCGCGAGGCAGTGGCGCGCCTGAACCGCCGCAAGGATTGGCCCGTACCGCGCCGCGAGCCGCGCGCGCCGCTGTACCCGGCCGAGGAGCTCTACGGCATCATCCCCACCGATACGCGCAAGCCGTTCGACGTGCGCGAGGTCATCGCGCGTCTTGTGGACGCCTCTGAGTTTCACGAATTCAAGGCCCGCTACGGCACGACGTTGGTGTGCGGATTCGCGCACCTCGAAGGGATGCCAGTGGGCATCGTGGCCAACAACGGCATTTTGTTTGCCGAGAGTGCCGACAAGGGCGCACACTTCATCGAGCTGTGCTGCCAGCGTAAGGTCCCGCTCGTGTTTTTGCAGAACATCACCGGCTTCATGGTCGGCCGCAAGGTCGAAAACGCCGGCATCGCGCGCGCCGGCGCCAAGATGGTGACCGCAGTGGCGTGCGCCCAGGTACCCAAGTTCACCGTCATCATCGGCGGCTCGTTCGGCGCGGGCAACTATGGCATGTGCGGCCGGGCGTACTCGCCCCGCTTCCTCTGGATGTGGCCCAACGCGCGCATCAGCGTCATGGGGGGCGAGCAAGCGGCCAGCGTGCTGGCCACGGTCAAGCGCGACGGCATCGAAGCCAAGGGTGGCACCTGGAGCGCCGAGGAGGAAGAAGCGTTCAAGGCGCCGATCCGCGCCCAGTACGAGCGCCAAGGCCACCCTTACTACGCTACCGCGCGCTTGTGGGATGACGGCGTCATCGACCCGGCCGACACGCGTCGCGTGCTGGCACTGGGCCTGTCGGCGGCGATGAATGCGCCGATTCCCGATACACGCTTTGGCGTGTTCCGCATGTGAGGGGGCAACCATGGCCAACGTGACCATCACCGTCGACGGCCCGCGCGCCACCGTCACCCTGACCCGGCCCGATGTGCGCAATGCCTTCAACGACGACGTGATCGCCGAGTTGACCACGGCGTTTCAAACGTTGGGCGCGCGCGCGGACGTGCGCGCCATCGTGTTGGCGGCCGAGGGCCCCGCGTTTTGCGCCGGGGCGGACCTGAACTGGATGCGCCGCATGGCCGACTACAGCCGGGAGGAGAATCTGGCCGACGCCCGCCGCTTGGCCGCCATGCTGCGCACCATCCACGACTGCCCCAAGCCGACCGTGGCACGGGTGCAGGGCGATGCCTATGCCGGCGGCGTGGGGCTGGTGGCAGTGTGCGACATCGCGCTGGCGGTGGAGACGGCGGGTTTTTGCCTGAGTGAGGTCAAGCTGGGGCTGATCCCGGCCACCATTGGCCCTTACGTCGTGCGTGCGATGGGTGTGCGGGCGGCGCAACGCTATTTTTTGACCGCCGAACGCTTCGATGCGGCCGAGGCACGGCGCATCGGCCTGGTGCACGAGGTGGTGTCGCCCGACGCGCTCGATGCGCGTGTGGACGCCCTCGTGCGCTCGCTGTGCAGCGCGGGGCCGTGCGCGCTGGCGGCGGCCAAGCGGCTCGTGCACGAGGTGGCCGAGGCACCGCTGGATGACGCGCTGGTGGCCCGCACCGTCGAGGCCATCGCCGACATCCGTGCCAGCGCCGAGGGGCGCGAGGGCGTCCAGTCGTTTTTGCACAAGCGCAAGCCCCAGTGGCTGGTGTGACGGAGTGGTTGTTCTCATGTTCCAAAAAATTCTGATCGCCAACCGTGGGGAGATCGCCTGCCGCGTCGCGGCCACGGCGCGCCGCCTGGGCATCCGCACCGTCGCCGTGTACTCCGAAGCGGACGCGCAGGCGCGCCACGTGGCGGCCTGCGACGAGGCGGTGTGCATCGGCGGCGCGGCCCCTGCCGACAGCTACCTGCGTGGCGAGCGCATCATCGCCGCCGCACTCGCCACCGGTGCCCAGGCTATCCACCCGGGCTACGGCTTCCTCAGTGAAAACGACCGCTTCGCGCAGGCGTGCGCCGACGCGGGGCTGGTGTTCATCGGCCCGCCCCCGTCGGCGATCGCCGCCATGGGGCTGAAGGCCGAGTCCAAGCGCTTGATGGAGGCGGCGGGCGTGCCCCTGGTGCCGGGCTACCACGGCAGCGAGCAAGACGCCCGCGTGCTCAAGGCCGAGGCGGATCGCATCGGCTACCCCGTGCTCATCAAGGCCAGCGCCGGCGGCGGCGGCAAAGGCATGCGGCGCGTGGAGGCGCCCGAGGCGTTCGACGAGGCACTGGCCGCCTGCCAGCGCGAGGCGCTCGCCAGCTTCGGCAACGCCGCGGTGCTGATCGAAAAGTACGTGCAGCGCCCACGCCACATCGAGATTCAAGTGTTTGCCGACACGCACGGCAACGCGGTGTACCTGTTCGAGCGCGACTGCTCGGTGCA
>NZ_CALIND010000109.1:0-8803 GCF_938045175.1 uncultured Tepidimonas sp. | reverse complement strand
AAGCGGGCGAGCAAGGAGTGGAAATCGGCGATGAACCAGTTCGCGATACTATACGGCGACCGCTTCACCCTCGCACCACGCTGAACGACACGAGGACAGATTCAGAAACCGCCCCACACACAAAAAACAGGACATCCCCGCTTAGATAAAAGTGCATGCATAAGCTCAGAAACCTTTGGCACTCCTGTGAACCAAGAGGAGTGCCATGCAAATCCACCGCGGTGGGTACCGCATCCGGGGGTTTTACCGGGTAGCGGCTCTGGGGCATCTTTGGGACATGACACCCAAAGATGCCCACAGACGCCTTGAAATTCTTCGTTTCTTCGACAAGCACGGACTGGCCGCGACCCGTGACGCCTTCGGTGTCTCGCGCCGCACCCTCTACCGCTGGAAAGCCGCCCTCAAAGCCCAAGGCGGCAACCCGGCTGCCCTGGCCGCACAATCCTGCGCTCCACGAAAGCGCAGGGTGCCCAAGACCGACCCGCGCCTGGTGAGCGAAATCCGGCGGCTACGCACCCTCCACCCCACCAAGGTCAAAGCCCAAGCCCTGGAGGTGCTGGCCTGCTCTACCCGCGAGCGCAGTCGCTTGCGGCATGCCCCGCTACATCGTCACCTTCATCGATCCAGTTTCACACTTTGCTTTTGCCGTGGGGCTACCCTCCAAGCACGCCCGGTACACCGCCCGCGCCCTCGAACGGGGCCTGTCCCTGCTGCCCCAGAGCCCCACGACGGTGCTGTCCGACAACGGCAGCGAGTTCGAAGCCGACTTCGCCCAGCTCCTTGAAGGAGCGCGGCGTCAAGCGCTGGTACACCTACCCCAAAACGCCCGGACGCCCGCCCACGCCGAGCGCTTCCATCGCACGATCCAGGAGTCCTTCGTGGACGACCACGAGGAGTTGCTCTTTACCGACCTCGCCCTCTTCAACCGCAAGCTCGCCGACTGGCTCGTCTTCTACAACGCTTCAGCGTCCGCACCACACCCTCGGCCAGCGTTCACCGCTATCCTTCTTCTTGCAACATCAACCCGAGTGCCAAAGGTACTGGACTCATATAAAAAGTTGACTGTTATTGCGCAGAAGTGTATATTTTGATCATGTCTCGCAAGATGGTCAGCATTCAAGAGGCCGCCGAGTTCGTGGGCGTGTCGCCGCAGACTCTGCGCCGCTGGGAGCGCGAAGGTCGGCTTTTGCCCGATGAACGCACGCCGGGTGGCCGGCGTCGCTACGACCTTGCGCGGCTTCGGCCAGAGCAATTCCGCGCAGCGGAAACGGCGCGGCGCACCATCGCCTACGCACGGGTCTCCAGCCACGACCAGAAAGACGACCTAGAGCGGCAAAAGCAGGTGCTCGAACGCTACTGCGCCCGCCAAGGCTGGACGTTCGAGGTCATTGCCGACCTGGGTTCCGGCATGAACTATCACAAGAAGGGCCTCAAGCGCCTGCTCGATGCAATCATCGACGGGCAGGTCGGGCGCTTGGTCATCACGCACAAAGACCGGCTGCTGCGCTTGGGCGCGGAACTGGTGTTTGCCATCTGCGAGGCGAAGAACGTCGAAGTCGTGATCCTCAACCAGGGCGAGGACACGACGTTCGAGGAAGACTTGGCAAAAGACGTGCTGGAGATCATCACCGTCTTCAGTGCCCGGCTCTATGGCAGCCGCTCCCGCAAGAACCAGAAGCTCATCGAAGGCGTGCGGGCTGCCGTGGAGGCTGCGCAATGCTGATTGCCCACCGCATCGCGCTCGATCCGAACAACGCACAGGCGACCTACTTTGCCCGTGCGTGCGGTGTTGCGCGCTTTGCCTACAACTGGGCACTAGTCGAGTGGAAGCGCCAGTACGAGGTATGGAAAGCCAACCCTAGCCTGCCCAAGCCATCGCAGCAGTCCTTGCGTCGACAGCTCAACGCCATCAAGCGTGAGCAGTTCCCTTGGATGCTGGAGGTGACCAAGTGCGCTCCGCAGATGGCAATCATCCAGTTGGGGCAGGCGTTCCAGAACTTCTTTGCAGGCCGTGCCCGCTATCCGCAGTTTCGCAAGAAGGGCGTGCATGACCGCTTCACGCTCACCAACGACCAGTTCAGCATCGACGGCTGTCGCATCCGCATCCCCAGTCTGGGATGGGTGCGCATGCGCGAGCCGTTGCGTTTCGCTGGCAAGCTCATGTCGGCCACCATCTCCCGTGTGGCCGACCGCTGGTTTGCCAGCATCACCGTGGACACATCCGACACGTCGCACCTGCCCAAAGCCGAGAACCAAGGCGCGGTAGGCGTCGATCTGGGTGTGTCGGCACTCGCCGCGCTCTCGACGGGAGAGATGTTTCCCAGCCCGAAGCCCCACAAGGCGCTGCTGGACCGATTGCGAAGGCTCTCGCGCAGCCTGAGTCGCAAGCAAAAAGGCTCGGCCAACCGCAAGAAGGCCAGAGCCAGACTGGCAAAGCTGCATGCCAGGATCGTCAACATCCGCGCGGACGCGCTGCACAAGCTCACGACAGACCTCACGCGCCGGTTTCACACCATCGGCATCGAGGATCTGAACGTGCGCGGCATGGCAAAGAACCGCCATCTGGCCCGCTCCATCATGGACATGGGATTCTTCGAGTTCCGGCGGCAACTGCAATACAAGGCCGCGATGCGCGGCGGGCAGGTGGTGGTGGCAGATCGCTTCTTTGCGAGCAGCAAGACGTGCTCGGCGTGCGGGCACAGGCTCGATGATTTGCCGCTGTCGGTGCGTGAATGGACGTGCCCGGACTGTGGAATCATCCATGATCGCGATGTGAATGCCGCCAGGAATCTCCTGGCGTATGGCCTGGCCGCCCTAAGCGGCCCTACGGCGAGTTCCGCCGGATGTCAAGCCTGTGGAGAGGCAGGCTCTGGCCTTGGGCGCAAGCTCAAGACGAAACCAGCCTCTGTGAAGCAGGAAGTCAGCTTCGTTCCTGCGTGAGCAGGAATGAGTAAGTCTGATGGAACGGTGGGACAATCCATCCCCATGAAGACGATTCGACTGAAAGCGGGCAAGGAGCGCTCGCTACTGCGCCACCACCCGTGGGTGTTCGATGGCGCGATCGAGCGCGGTCAGGCGGATGCCGGCGAGACCGTGCGGGTGGAGAGCGCCGACGGGCGCTTTCTGGCCTGGGGCGCGTATGCGCCGCGCTCCAAGATCCGCGTGCGCGTCTGGAGCTTCGACGAGGCCGAGCGCATCGACGGCGCGTTTTTCGAGCGGCGTCTGCGCGCTGCGGTCGAGCTGCGCTCGCGGCTGGCCATCGACAGCGACGGCGTGCGGCTGGTGCACGGCGAGTCCGATGGGCTGCCGGGCTTGGTCGTGGATCGCTACGGCGAGACGCTGGTCGCGCAGTTTGGCAGCAGCGGCGCCGAGCGGCACAAGGCCGCGATCGCCGACGCGCTGTTGCGGGTGACGGGCCTGACGCGACTGTACGAGCGTTCCGACGCCAGCGTGCGCCAGCGCGAAGGGCTGCCGCCGGTGACGGGCTGGCTGCGGGGTACCGGCCCCACCGAGTGCGTGATCCAAGAAAACGGCTGGCGCCTGAGTCTGGACGTGGCCGAGGGACACAAGACGGGCTACTACTTGGACCAGCGCGACAGCCGGCGCGATTGCGCGCACCTGACGCGCCGCTTTGGGGTGGCGGAGGTGCTCAACTGTTATTGCTACACCGGGGGGTTCACGGTGGCGGCACTCGCCGGTGGGGCGCGCCACGTGACGTCGATCGACTCCTCCGCCCCGGCACTGGCGCGCGCGCAACGCAACGTGGCGCTCAACGGCTTCGAGGCGGCACGCTGTACCTTTTTGGACGCCGATGTCAACGCGAGTCTGCGCGCCTTCGCGACCGAGGGGCGGCAGTTCGACCTGATCGTGCTCGATCCGCCCAAGCTCGCGCCGTCGGCGACGCACCTGGAGCGCGCCGCGCGGGCATATAAAGACGTCAATCGGCTGGGCTTCAAGCTACTGCGCCCGGGTGGTTTGCTGCTGACGTATTCGTGTTCGGGCGCGGTGGGGGTCGAGTTGTTTCAGAAAATCATCGCCAGCGCCGCGCACGAGGCGGGGGTGGACGCCACCATCGTGGCGCGGCACGGCGGAGCCCCCGACCATCCGACCGGGCTCGCCTTTCCCGAGGGCGAGTACCTCAAAGGGCTGGTGCTGTGGCGCCGGCCTTGACACCTGCTCTACACTGATCCCATGGCACTCATTCCTGCAACCATCCTCACCGGTTTTCTGGGCTCGGGCAAGACCACGCTGCTCAAGCGCGTGCTCACCGAGGCGCACGGGCAGCGCATCGCCGTGATCGAAAACGAGTTCGGCGCCGAAAACATCGACAACGAGATCCTGGTGGCCGACACCGAGGAACAAATCGTGCAGATGAGCAACGGCTGCGTGTGCTGCACCATCCGCGAGGACCTGCGCAGCACGCTGTCGCTGCTGGCGGCCAAGCGGCGCAAGGAGCTGCTGGCGTTCGATCGCGTGATCATCGAGACCACCGGGCTGGCCGATCCGGGGCCGGTGGCGCAGACGTTTTTCATGGACGACGAGATCGCCGAGAGCTACCTGCTCGACGCCATTGTGACCTTGGTGGACGCCAAGCACGCCCCGCAGCAGCTCGACGAGCGGCAGGAGGCGCGCCGCCAGGTGGGCTTTGCGGACCAGATTTTCATCAGCAAGGCCGATCTGGTAACGCCCGAGGCGCTCGATGCGCTCATCCATCGCCTCAAGCACATGAACCCGCGCGCGCCCATCGAGCCGGTGCACTTCGGCCAGGTGCCGCTGTCCAAGGTACTCGATTTGCGCGGCTTCAACCTCAACGCCAAGCTCGAGATCGACCCGGACTTTCTGCAGGCCGACGGGCACGCGCACGACCACGAGCACGACGACCACCGCCACTGCGACCATGAGCACGGCCATTGCGCGCACGAGCACGGGCATGGCCATGGCCACGGCAAGCACCATCACCACGACGACGATGTCCAGAGCTTCGTCTGGCGCAGCCAGCGTCCGTTCGATCCGTACAAGCTGGAGGACTTCCTGGGTGCGGTGGTGCAGGTCTGGGGGCCGAAGCTGCTGCGCTACAAAGGGGTGTTGTACATGCAGGGCACCGACCGCAAGGTCATCTTTCAGGGCGTGCACCAACTGATGGGCAGCGACCTCGGGCCGGTGTGGAAGCCGGGCGAGACGCGCGAGAGCAAGATGGTGTTCATCGGCATCGACCTGCCGCGCGACATCCTGGTGCAGGGGTTGGAACAATCGCTGGCGTGACGCGCGTCGGCCTGCTGCCACATGCGGGGCCAGCGCAGCCCCGACTGCGCTTACAATCGGCGCCCATTCGGTCGGGTGTGCCCAGGCGGCGGGGAGGCCGCCGGGGTGTCGCCGCTCAGCGTCCGCACCCGTTCAGACCAGAGGAGATGCGCCGTGAAGAACCGTTCGCCATCGAGCGAGGTCCCGTCCTCCGATGCCGCCTCGGCCGCCCCGTCCGACGGGGGCGGTGGTGAGGCCAAGCCGCGCGCGGCGCGCAAACCGTCGGTGGCGGCCTCGCGCCGCGCCGAGAAGGCCGCCATGCATGCGCAGACCACCGAAGCGGTGGCGCCCACGCACGACCCGCGCGCGGCCAAGGCCAGCTATGCCCCCGAACCTACCATGACGACCACCGTTGCCCCGACGACCGCCTCCGCCCTGCGCAAAGATCCCGCCCGGGCCGATAACTGGAAAAAGCTGCCCGTCGAGCAGCTGACCGACGCCGACATCCTGGCCATGCCCGACAGCGAGTACATGAACGATGTGCAGCTGGCGTATTTCCGCCGCAAGCTGCTCGCGCTCAAGGCCGACATCCTCAGCAATGCCGGCGAGACCACCGAGCACCTGCGTGAAGACACGGTGGTGGTGCCCGACCCGGCCGACCGCGCTACCATCGAGGAAGAGCACGCGCTCGAGCTGCGCACGCGCGACCGCGAACGCAAGCTGCTCAAAAAGATCGAGCAGGCGCTGGCGCGTATCGACAGTGGCGACTACGGTTATTGCGAAGAGACCGGCGAGCCCATCGGGGTCGGACGGCTGCTGGCGCGGCCGACGGCGAGTCTGTCGATCGAGGCCCAGCAGCGGCGCGAACTCAAGCAAAAGCTGTTTGGCGACTGACGCGCCAACGGGCTGGCGAGCCTGGCGTTTTTGCGAGGGTGCACCCCATGCCTGACCAGCCCACGACGCCCACCAGTGCTGGCTGGTGGCGGCAGCTGTGGCAGCGCTGGTGGCGCCCGGGCGCGCGCCGCGATGGCGGTGTTGCCGGGCTGGACGAGGAGCGGCGCGCCCTCAAGGCGGCCATTTTGCGCAAACGGCGCAACGATCGCGTGCGCCACCAGGAACTCGATGAGCTGCGCGAGCTGATGAGGGTGCGGCCAGCGGCAGGCACTGCGTCCGAGCCGGTGGCTTCGCCGTCCAGCAGTAGCCACGCCCGCAGTGGCTGGCACCGCTCTGGGCCGGACAAATCCCGCACCATCGAGCAAATCGCGCGCATCGAGGCCCAGATGGCGCAGCACTGGATGCCCCGCGCCACGGACGCGCCGGGTCTGCGCATCGGCGCGCCGGGAGACGCCCGAGCGGGACCGATCGTCAGTGGCCATTTGCAGGCGCGTGCCGGGGCTCCTCGCATGAGCATCGACTTGGTGGCGCACGAGACCACCCCCCCGGAGGCGGCGCTGGAAACGTGGCTCGCGCATCCGGTGTTGACCGAGGCGGCGGTGCGATTCGCCAACGGCCGGTTGGACGAGGCGCGGCGCGCACTGGAGGCCCTGCAGGCGCAAGAAGTGCGTTCGCCGCTGGCCCGCGTGGCGGGGCGCATGCTGCTCGATCTGTTGTGGGCGGCGGGCGACGTCGAGGGGTTCGACGAATGGGCCGCAGAGTGGGCGGATCGTTTCGGGCAGCCGGTGCCGCGCTGGCCTGTGGTGCTGCCGCCCGCGGCAGCGGCGACGCCCGCCTCCATGCCGGCCGAGCCGACGGGGGCGCCGGTGGCGTGGGTTTGCCCGCCCCTGCTCGATGCGGCCGCCGTCGAAGCGATGGCGCAGCGGGTGGACGACGCCGACGGCGTGGTGTGGCTGGACTGGACGGATCTGCTGTCGGCCGATATCGAGGCTGCCGAACGGCTGGCGACGGTGTTGGCCCAGTGGGCCCAGCGGCCACTCGTCATGCGTTGGCGCGGCTGCGCCGTGCTGCGGCGACGCTTGAAGGCCAGCACGCCGTCCGGGCGGCGCGAGAATCACCCCGTGTGGTGGCGCCTGCGGCTGGCGGCCCTGCACCTGATGGGGCGGCGCGACGAATTCGATCTGGTCGCGCTCGACTGGTGTGTGACCTACGGCGAGCTACCCCCCACCTGGCGGGAGCCGGTGGCGCGGGTCGAGGCCACGGACGCCTGGCCCGAGCTGCCGCCAGCGCCCGCGCCATTGGCGCCGGCCCAGCCCGCGGCGTCACTGGACGAGGTCGCTGCGTGGCCCGAGCTCGCCACGTCGGCACTGCCGGCGGCCGAGTCCGAGTTTCCCGCTGTACCCACGGTGCAGGCATCGGGTTGGTCGGTGCCCACGCACGGCCCCGAGGCCGCGCCCGTGTTGCGGTTGGAGGGGGTGCTGCTCGGCGACATCGCTGCGGTGCTGGCCGCGTGGGATGCGGCGCTTCGAGACGCCGACGTGCAACGGCGGCTCGTCCTCGATGCCCGGCGGCTGCAGCGGGTCGATTTCGCGGCCGCGGGGGCCTTGCTGCAGTGGCTGTTGGCGGCACGCGGGCGCGGCGTGTGGGTCGAGTTCGACGGCGTGAGCCCGCTGTTGGCGGTGCTCTTCCATGTGGTCGGCATCGACGAGGTGGCCACCGTGCGCCTGCGACAATAGCGGGCATGGAAAGCCCCTCGTCCTCTTCTGCCGTCTTTCACGGCACCACCATCGTCAGTGTGCGGCGCCCCGATCCGGCCGACCCCGGCCGCGTGCAGGTCGCCATGGGCGGCGACGGCCAGGTTACGCTTGGCCACATCGTGGTCAAGGGCAGTGCGCGCAAGGTGCGCCGGCTCTACCGCGACCAGGTGTTGGCCGGTTTTGCGGGCGCGACGGCCGACGCCTTCACCCTGTTCGAGCGGTTCGAAGCCAAGCTGGACAAGCACCAGGGCCACCTGCTGCGCGCCGCGGTCGAGCTGACCAAGGACTGGCGCACCGACCGCGTGCTGCGTCGGCTGGAGGCGATGCTGGCCGTGGCCGATCGCAGCACCAGCCTGGTCATCACGGGCAACGGCGATGTGCTCGAGCCCGAGCGCGGTATCGTGGCTATCGGCTCCGGTGGCGCCTACGCGCAGGCGGCGGCGCTGGCGCTGCTCGACCACACGGCGCTGCCGGCCGAGGCCGTGGTGCGCGAGGCGCTGCGCATCGCGGGCGACCTGTGCATCTACACCAACCAACACCACACCGTGGAGGTGCTGTCGTGAGTGCTGCCATGACCCCGCAGGAGATCGTCTCCGAGCTCGACGAGCACATCGTAGGCCAGCAGGCGGCCAAGCGCGCGGTGGCCATCGCGCTGCGCAACCGCTGGCGGCGCCAGCAGGTCGACCCCAAGCTGCGCGCCGAGATCACACCCAAGAACATCCTGATGATCGGCCCGACCGGCGTGGGCAAGACCGAGATCGCGCGGCGGCTGGCCCGGCTCGCTGGCGCGCCCTTCATCAAGGTCGAGGCCACCAAGTTCACCGAGGTCGGCTACGTCGGCAAGGACGTCGACAGCATCATCCGCGACCTGGCTGACATCGCCGTCAAGCAAACGCGCGAGGCCGCGATGG
>NZ_CALIND010000108.1:0-4735 GCF_938045175.1 uncultured Tepidimonas sp. | reverse complement strand
CGCTGTTGCTGCTCGTTGCCAGCGGCGACATCACGCTCGGGGGCATCGCGGTGGGTGGCTTTGCCGTGGCCGTAGCGGTGTTTGCCGGGGTGGCCTGGGGGGCGCTGTCGCTGCTGCGGGTGTTGGTGCGCGAATCGCACGCGCCGCGTTGGCTGGTGCTGGCGACACGCCAGATCACGGCCCGACCGGCCTACGCAGTGGTGCAGGTGGCCAGCCTGGCGGTGGGGCTGCTGGCGTTGCTGCTGCTGGTACTGCTGCGTACCGACCTCATCGACAGCTGGCGGCGCGCCACACCCCCGGACGCACCCAACCGCTTCGTCATCAATATCCAGCCCGATCAAGCCGAGGCATTCCGTGCTCATCTGCGCGAACACGGCGTGGCACGCTACGACTGGTACCCCATGGTGCGGGGGCGGCTGGTGGCCATCGACGGCCAACCAGTAAGGCCAGAGCAATTCCAGGGCGACCGCGCGCAGCGGCTGGTCGAGCGCGAGTTCAACCTGTCGTACAGCCGCGATTTGCCCACGCACAACCCACTGGCCGCTGGGCGCTGGCAGCCCGACGAAGCCGGTGCCATCAGTATCGAAACCGGGCTGGCCGACACACTGGGGCTGCGCTTGGGCCAGCGCCTGACCTTCGACATTGCGGGCGTGGCGCACGAGGCGCGCATCACGAGCCTGCGCAAGGTGGACTGGGCGTCGATGCACGTCAACTTCTTTGCGCTCTTTCCGGTCGCAGCCATGCCAGCCGATGTGCCCTATACCTACATCGCGGCCTTTCGCGCCCCCGAGCAGGCGGGGTTCGATCGCGAGCTGTTGCGGCGCTTTCCCAACGTGACCAATGTGGACACGAGCGCCGCCGTGGCCCAGGTGCAGCGCGTGCTGGGGCAGGTGATCCGCGCGGTGGAGTTTTTGTTTGCTTTCAGCCTGGCGGCAGGCGTGGTGGTGCTGCTGGGGACGGTGGGGGCCACGCGTGCCGAGCGCGAGCGCGACTACGCCATTTTGCGTGCGCTGGGGGCGCAGTCGGCCGTGTTGCGCCGTGTGCAGCGGGCCGAGCTGTTGGGTGTGGGGGCACTCGCTGGGCTGCTCGCGTCGGGCGTGGCGGTCGTCGTCGGCTGGGCGCTGGCGCGGTTCGTCTTTGACTTCGAGTGGCGTGTGTCGGTCTGGGTGCCGTTGGCCGGCGTCGGTGCGGGTGCCGCCCTGGCGCTGCTGGCTGGGTGGTGGACGCTGCGCGGCGTCTTGCGCACGCCGGTGGTGCAAACCCTGCGCCGCGCGGCGCTGTGAAGCTGGCTGCGGCGCCGTGGCCCCCGCCGTTACGCCCGGTGGTGTCCCCCGGCGCGCAGCAAGACGATCAGCGCACCCGCGCCACCGTCGGCCGGCCGCGCCTGCACGAAGGCCAGCACCTCACTCTTTTGCACGAGCCAGCTGTGCACGCGCCCTTTGAGCACGGGCGTCTTGCCGGGCGAGCCCAACCCCTTGCCGTGCACCACGCGTATGCAGCGCAGTCCCCGCCGCTGGGCTTCGCGCACGAACGTGGCCAGTTGCGTGCGCGCCTCTTCGGTGCGCAGGCCATGCAAATCGATCTCTGCCTGAATCGACCAATGCCCCAGGCGCAGGCGTCTGACCACGTCTGGCCCGATGCCAGGGCGGCGAAAGCTCAAGTGTTCGTCCGTGTGCAGCAGGGTTTCGACGTCGAAGCCGTCGCTGAGTGCTTCGTGCATCACAGCACGCTCGTCGGCCTGGCGCTGCTGCGGCACCGGGCGCGGCCGAGGGCGTTGCGGCTCGACGCGACCGTGCGGCGCGAGTCGCTGCACAGGGCCGACCGCACGCTCGAACAACAGCCGCTCGCGCTGGGCGCGCTCCTCGGCCTCGCGGCGGGCGGCCTCGGCGGCGGCGCGCGCAGCCGCGGCTTGCGCCGCACGTTGCGTCATCACTTGATGGATTTGCCGCAGTTCGGCCAGTGTTCGCACTTTCATCGCGGTGCCGATTGTGGGCCAAGCGACCGGGCCGCGCCGGGGGCAGCCGAATCAGACCAGGCCGCGCTCGGCCATCGAGGTGCAGCCCGCGCGCGTGACGATGAAGTGATCCAGCACCCGGATGTCCAACAGCGCCAGCGCCGCCTTGAGGTTGCGTGTGAGCGCTTCGTCCGCGCGCGAGGGCTCGGCCGCCCCGCTGGGGTGGTTGTGCGCCAGTACCACGGCCGCCGCTCCATGGTGCAGTGCCCGCAGCGCCACCTCGCGCGGATAGACGCTGGTCTGGTCCAGGGTGCCGCGAAACAGCTCCTCCAGCGCGATCAGCCGGTGCTGCGTGTCCAGAAACAGCACCGCAAACACCTCGTGCGGGCGGTGCGCCAGTTGCAGCCGCAGCACGTCGGCCACGGCGGCGGGGGAGTCCAACACCGGCCGCTCGCGCAGGCGCTGTGCCAGCGCGCGACGCACCATCTCGGTCACCGCCAGCAGCTCGGCCCGTTTGGCCGGGCCCAGTCCCTTGATGGCGGCGAGCTGCTCGGGTGTGGCCTGCAGCAGCGCGGCCAGACCGCCAAAGCGTTCCAGCAGGCTTTGGGCAAACGGCAACACCGATTGGCCCGCGACGCCGGTGCGCAGCAGCAGCGCCAGCAGTTCGGCATCGGCCAGTGCCTGCGGGCCGCGGCTGAGCAATTTTTCTCGGGGTCGAGCGTCGGGTGGCAATTCGCGCACTGGGGTTCCTCCCTGTTTTCTACAATGGCGATTTTGGCCCACCATCATGCCCGTCGTCGAGCCCGGTTCCTTTCTAACGCTGCACTACCGCCTGTCCGGCCCGGACGGCGCGGTATTTATCGACACGTTTGCCGCCCAACCCGCGACCCTGTCGCTGGGTGCGGGGGAGCTGGCCCCGGCGCTGGAGCAGCGGCTGCTGGGATTGGCCGAAGGCGAGCACGCCACGTTCGAGCTGCCCGCGGGCGAAGCGTTCGGCCCGCGTCAACCCGAGATGCTGCAGTGGGTCTCGCGCAAGCTGCTTGACGAGCTGGGCGACCCGAGCGAGCACTACGCCGTTGGCGACGTGGTGCAGTTTCCCACCCCAGATGGGGCGGGACAGTATGCCGGCGTCGTGCGCGAGGTGCGTGGCGACGGCGCCGTGCTGTTCGACTTCAACCACCCGCTCGCCGGCCAGCCGGTGCGGTTCGAGGTCCACATCATCGGGGTGTTGTGATGGGGGCGGTCGTACAGGAAGTGCTGCTGGCCGAGCCGCGCGGGTTTTGCGCCGGGGTGGATCGCGCCATCGAGATCGTCGAGCGCGCGCTGGCCAAGTTTGGCGCGCCCATCTACGTGCGGCACGAGATCGTGCACAACCGCCATGTGGTCGACGACCTGCGCCAGCGTGGCGCCGTCTTCATCGAAGACCTGGCCGATGTGCCAACCGGTGCGGTGCTCGTCTTCAGCGCGCACGGCGTCAGCCGCGCCGTGCAGGCCGAGGCCGAACGGCGCGGCTTTCGCATCTTCGACGCCACCTGCCCGCTGGTGACCAAAGTGCACGTGGAGGTGGCCAAGCTGCGCCGCGAGGGCTACGAGTTCATCCTCATCGGTCACGCGGGTCACCCGGAGGTCGAAGGCACGATGGGCCAACTCGACGGCGGCGTTCACCTGGTTGAGTCGGTGGCCGACGTCGCACGCGTGCAGCCCGCGCAGACCGAGCGCCTGGCGGTGGTGACGCAAACCACGCTCAGTGTGGACGACACGGCCGAGATTCTGGCCGCGGTGCGTGCGCGCTTTCCGAACCTGCGCGAGCCCAAGCAGCAAGACATCTGCTACGCGACACAGAACCGGCAAGATGCCGTCAAGGCGCTGGCACGCCAGGTGGACGTGGTCATCGTGGTGGGCAGCCCGAGCAGCTCCAACACCAACCGCCTGCGCGAGCTGGCCGAGCGCCTGGGCGTGCCCACCTACATGGTGGACGATGCCTCCGAGCTGCGCGACGCATGGTTCGCGCACGCCCCGCGCGTGGGTGTCACGGCCGGGGCCTCGGCACCCGAAGCGCTGGTGCAGGGCGTCGTGCAGCGCCTCAAGGCGCTGGGTGCCACTGCCGTGCGGCGCATGGACGGACCGGTGGAGACGATGCGCTTTCCGCTGCCCAAGGGGCTCAAGATTGGCGACGACGCCCGGGCGGGGTAAGGCGGGGGCGGTGGCTCACGCCGGTCGCGGCGAGGTGTTCCGCTTGGGTCAGGCGCACCACGCGGCCGACACTGCCTCGGCCTGCGCCAACACCTGCTGGACGGCGGCATCCTGCAAATCGGGCGGGTAGCCATATTTGCGCAGAATGCGCTTGACCAGCACCCGCAAGCGGGCGCGGGCGGATTCGCGACGCGCCCAGTCCACGGTGATGTTGTCGCGCAGCTTCATCAACAGCTCGTGGGCGATCACGCGCAGCTTGGCATCGCCCATCACCTCGACGGCGCTGCGGTTTTCTGCCAGGGCCTCGTAAAAGGCCTGCTCCTCTGGGGTGAGTCCCTGTTCCTCGCCGCGCGCCTGCGCAGCGCGCAGATCGCGGGCCATGGCGATGAGCTCCTGCAGCACCTCGGCCGTGGTGATGGCGTTGCTGTGGTAACGCGCCACCGCCTGCTCCAGCCGCTCCGAGAACGCCCGTGCCTGCACCACGTGGGTGCGGGCACGGGCGCGGATCGTGTCGGCCAGCAGTTTGCGCAGCGCCTCCAGCGCCAGGTTCTTTTTCTCCATCTGCTGCACTTCGGCGAGGAATTCATC
>NZ_CALIND010000107.1:0-9011 GCF_938045175.1 uncultured Tepidimonas sp. | reverse complement strand
GGGGCCACCGCCTGCAGCGCGTCGGCCTGCGGCGGCTCGGCGCGCGTGTCGGCCACGGTCACGCGCGCCCCAGCAGCGTGCAACCAGCGCGCCAGCGCCCGCCCCGAGGCACCCAGCCCCAGCACGAGCACATCGCGCTCGCGCACACCGGGCAGCAGGTCGTGGGTCCAGACGGTCGTGTTCATCGCAGCTTGAGGGTGGACAGGCCGATGAGGCACAACAGCATGGTGATGATCCAGAAGCGCACGACGACCTGCGTCTCGCGCCAGCCGGATTTTTCGAAGTGGTGATGCAGCGGCGCCATCTTGAACAGGCGCCGGCCCTCGCCCCAGCGGCGTTTGGTGTATTTGAACCACGCCACCTGCAGCATCACCGACAGCGCCTCGGCGACGAAGATGCCGCCCATGATCGCCAGCACGATCTCTTGGCGCACGATAACGGCGATCGTGCCCAGGGCGGCACCCAGCGCCAGCGCACCGACGTCGCCCATGAATACCTGCGCGGGATAGGCGTTGAACCACAGAAAGGCCAGGCCCGCCCCGGCCATGGCGGCGCAAAAGACCAACAGCTCGCCCGTGCCTGGGATGTAGGGCAGCAGCAGATAGCGCGCAAACACCGCGTTGCCCGTCACATAGGCAAAGACGCCCAGCGCCGAGCCCACCATCACCACCGGCATAATGGCCAAGCCATCCAGGCCATCGGTCAGGTTGACCGCGTTGCTCGAGCCCACGATGACCAGGTAGGTCAGAATCACAAACCCGGTCACCCCCAGCGGGTAGCTGATCTCTTTGAAAAACGGCACCATCAGTCCGGCCTGCTGCGGCAGCTCGACCTGAAAACCGGAGCGGACCCACTCGACGAACAATGCCCACACCCGCGCGTTGGAGCTCTCGGAGATGGCAAACACCAGATAAAACGCCGCCACCAGGCCGATGACGGACTGCCAGAAATATTTCTCGCGCGAGCGCATACCCTCCGGGTCTTTCCGCACCACCTTGCGCCAATCGTCCACCCAGCCGATGGCCCCCATCGCCAAGGTCACGGCCAGCACGATCCACACGAAACGGTTGGACCACTCGAACCACAACAGCGTCGCGACCGTGATAGCAAACAGGATCAGTACCCCTCCCATGGTGGGCGTGCCGCTCTTGCTGAGGTGGCTCTGCACGCCGTAGGCGCGCACCGGTTGCCCGATCTTGAGCGCGGTCAGGCGCCGAATGAACCACGGCCCCGCCGTCACACCGACCAGCAGCGCCGTCATGGCCGCCATGACAGCGCGAAACGTCAGGTACTGAAAGACCCGCAGAAAGCCCAGCTCGGGCCAAATGCCCTGCAGCCACTGTGCCAGACTAGGCAGCATGGGGGGCCTCCTCCTCGTCCGCGCGCGTGTGCATGGCGGCCAGTGCCGCCACCACCCGCTCCATGCGCATGAAGCGCGATCCCTTGACCAACACACTGCCCCCGCCGGCGGGCAGGGCGGCGGGGAGCGCCGACAGCAGGGCCTCGGCCGTGGCAAAGTGCTGCAGGCGCAGCGGTGCGGCATCCAGCGTCGCCGTGGCCTGCCCCATCCAGTCGCCCAGCAGCCACACGCGCTCGATACCCTGCGCCAGCGCGTGCTGCAGCACCTCTCGATGGAAGGCCAAGGCTTGCGCGCCCACTTCGCCCATGTCGCCCAGCAGCAACCAGCGCGGCCCCGGCAAGGCGGCCAACATATCGATGGCAGCGCGCACCGAGTCTGGATTGGCGTTGTAGGTGTCGTCGACCACCGTCCAGCGCGCACCGTGCAGCGTCAACACCCGGGTGCGGCAGCGGCCCGCCACCGGCTCGAAGGCAGCCAAACCCGCCGCGATCGCCGCCAACGGCACCCCGGCCGCCAACGCGCACGCCGTGGCCGCCAAGGCGTTGCGCACGTGGTGCCGACCGGCGATGCGCAAGCGTGTCTCGAACGCGCCCTGTGGCGTGTGGATGCGCAGCGACCACGCGCCGTCGATCCACTCGGCGCCGATGAGCTGCACATCGGCACCGTGCTCGCCAAAAGACAACGTGGCACGCGCACCCGCAAGCGTGCGCCACAGGGGGGTGTAGACATCGTCCGCCGGAAAGACCGCCGTGCCTTGCGCAGGCAGGGCGGCGAGCACCGCGCCGTTTTCTCGCGCCACGGCCTCGACGCTGGCCATGAACTCCTGGTGCTCGCGCTGCGCGTTGTTGACCAGTGCCACCGTGGGCTGCGCCATCGCAGCCAGGTGGGCGATCTCGCCGGGATGGTTCATGCCCAGCTCGACCACCGCCAGCCGGTGGCTGGGTCGCAGGCGCAGCAGCGTCAGCGGCACACCGATGTCGTTGTTCAGGTTACCGTGCGTGGCCAGCGCCGCCTCGCCCACTGCGGCGCGCAAAATGGCGGCCGTCATCTGCGTCACCGTCGTCTTGCCATTGCTGCCAGTGACGGCAATCAACCCCCCTGACCAGCGCGCCCGCCACGCGGTCGCCAGCGCGCCGAGCGCCGTGCGGCTGTCGGGCACCTCCACGCCGCTGAGCCCCGCGGCGGCCAGTCCATGCTCGGCCAGCGCGCCGACGGCACCCGCTGCCGCCGCCTGTGGCAAGAAGTCGTGTGCGTCGAAGCGCTCGCCGCGCAGCGCGACGAACAAATCGCCGGCCTGCAGCGTGCGCGTGTCGGTGTGCACGCGCAGCGGCGCCAGCGGCGCCACGTCGCCCACGACGCGCGCGTTGGGCAGTGCCTGCAGCAGCGCACCGAGGCCGTGCATGGGCGCGGGGGCCGGATTCATCGGCATCTCGGTCATCCCTGTGCCTCCCGGCGTTGGCGCAGCGCCGCGTGCGCATGGGCGCGGTCGCTAAAAGGTCGGCGCACGCCGGCCACTTCCTGATAGTCCTCGTGCCCCTTGCCCGCCAGCAGCACCACGTCGGCAGCGGCAGCGTGCTGTACCGTCCAGCGGATGGCTGCGGCACGGTCGGGCTCAACGATGGCGGCGGCAGGATCGGCCAGCCCCGCACGCATCTGGGCCAGGATATGCAGCGGGTCCTCGCTGCGCGGGTTGTCACTCGTCAGTACGACCCGATCGGCGCCGCGTTCGGCAGCGGCGGCCATGAGCGGGCGCTTGCCCGGGTCACGGTCACCACCGCAGCCCAGCACGCACCACAGGCGTCCGCCCCGGCGCACCGCCAGCGCGCGCACCGCCTGCAGCGCCTTGGCCACCGCGTCGGGCGTGTGCGCATAGTCGATGAGCACCAGCGGCAAGCCCTCGTCGGGGCCGTCGTCGGCACTCCAGGCGGACTGCATGCGGCCCGGCACGGCCCCGAGTGCCCGGCTGCTGCGCTCGATGACGGGCCAGGACAGGCCGCGGCTGCGCAGCACGGCCATGGCCGCCAGCAAATTGGCGACGTTGTAGTCGCCCACGACGGGCAATTCGAACGTCGCGCGCGCTTCGCCCTCGGCGACCGTAAAGCGCACGCCCTGCGCGCGCCACTCGCGCTGCAGCAGGCGCAAGCGGGCCGGCGTCTCGGGCTGCGTGGCCACGGTCCAGAGTTCCACGCCCGCCTCACCCGTGCGGCACGCGAGCGCCTGCGCCAATTCGTGACCATACGGGTCGTCCACGCACACCACCGCCACCTGGAGCCCCGGCCAGTCGAACAGGCGGCGCTTGGCGGCCCAGTAAGACGCCATCGTGCCGTGGTAGTCCAAGTGGTCTTGCGTCAGGTTGGTAAAGACCGCGGTGTGCACGGCAGTGCCGTCGAGCCGCCCTTCTTCGATGCCGATCGACGATGCTTCCATCACCACGGCACGCACGCCGTCGTCGGCAAAGGTGCGCAGGGCACGTTGCAGGGTCACGGGGTCGGGCGTCGTCAGGCCAGTGGGGACCAACGCCGCACCGGGGCGTCCCATGCCCAGCGTGCCGATCAGTGCTGCCTCGACTCCCGCGGCCTGCAGCCACTGCGCCGTCCACCACGCGGTGGACGTCTTGCCGTTGGTGCCGGTGATCGCCACCACGTCCAGCGCTTGGCTGGGGGCGTGCCAAAAAGCACTGGCTAGGGCGCCGACCACGCCGCGCAGGCCGCGGAAGGTCGCGACCCGAGCCGACCCTGGCTCGCCTCGATCGAATGCCGCCTCGGGGTGCGCTTGCTGCCACTCGGCCAGGCCCTCGGCCTCCACCACCACCGCGACGGCGCCCGCGTCGAGCGCAGCGGGCACGAACCGGCGCGCATCGACCGCCGCCCCGGGCCAAGCGATGAAAGCGTCGCCGGGCCGCAGCGCGCGGCTGTCGGCGCACAGCCCAGTGGCGCCGCACGCGCGCAACCACGCCAACAGGGCATCCAGCGACTCGAAGGATGGCAGCGCGCTCACACCGGATCCTCCTCGATGGCATCGGCCACGATCTGCGGCTGCACACGCATGTCAGGCGGTACCCCCAGCAGGCGCAGCGTCTGCTGGGCGACGTCCGAAAACACCGGCGCCGCCACGGCGCCACCGTAGATCACGCCGTTGCTGGGCTCGTCGATCATCACCGCGATCACCACGCGCGGCTGATCGATGGGCGCCAGGCCGACGAAAAAGCTGCGGTACTTGCGGGCGGCGTAGCCTTTGCCCTCCTGCTTGCGCGCGGTGCCGGTCTTGCCCCCCACGGAGTAACCCACCGTCTGCGCCAGTTGCGCCGTGCCACCGGGGCCGGCGGCCATGTGCAGCATGTGCCGCACCGCCAACGCATGGCGCTCGCTGAACACGCGCACGCCATGCGCGGGCTGGTCGGTGCGCAACAGGGTGATGGGCACCAGCTCGCCATCGCGCGCGAACACGGTGTAGGCCTGCGCCAGCTGCAGCAGCGACACCGACAGCCCATAGCCGTAGCTCATGGTGGCCTGCTCGATCGGTCGCCACGTTTTGTACGGCCGCAGTCGGCCGCTGGTGGCACCCGGAAACGGTACTGGTGGCTTGTGCCCGAAGCCGGCGCGGGTGTAAGCCTCCCACATGTCGCGCGGCTGCAACTGCATGGCCATTTTTACCGTGCCGACGTTGCTGGACTTCTGAATCACCTCGTTGACCGTCAGCACGCCATAGGGGTGCACATCGGAAATCGTGAAGCCCCCCATCTGCAGCCGCCCCGGAGCGGTGGGGATCGGTGTCTCGGGCGTGACCAGCCCCTTGTCCAGCGCCAGCGCGGCGATGAACGGCTTCATGGTCGAGCCAGGCTCGAAGCTGTCGGTCAGCGCCCGGTTGCGCAGTTGCTCGCCGGTCAAGCTGCGGCGGTCGTTGGGGTTGTAGCTGGGGTAGTTGGCCAACGCCAGCACCTCGCCCGTGTGCGCATCCAGCACCACCGCACTGCCCCCGCGGGCGTTGTGCTGTAGCACCGCGTCTTTCAGGCGCTGGTAGGCAAAGTACTGGACCTTGCCGTCGATCGACAGCTGCAGGTCTCGGCCATCGACCGGCGGCACGATGTCGCGCACATCCTCGACGATGCGGCCCAGCCGATCCTTGATCACGCGGCGCGAACCGGGACGACCGCTGAGCTCGCGGTCGAACGCCAACTCGACCCCCTCTTGGCCACGGTCTTCGACGTTGGTGAAACCCACCACGTGCGCCAGCGCTTCCCCCTGCGGGTACTGGCGCTTGTACTCCTTGCGCAGGTACAGGCCCTTGATGCCCAGCGCCTGCACCTGACGCGCCACCGGCTCGTCCACCTGGCGCTTGATCCAGACAAAGTTTCGCTCACCCACCTGCAGCCGGCGCTGGAGTTCGGCCAGCGGCATCTCCAGCAACCGTGCCGCTTCGCGCAATCGGGGGTGGTTGGGATCGACGTCCTCGGGGTCGGCCCAGACGCTCTGCGCCACCACGCTGGTGGCCAAAATCATGCCGTTGCGGTCCAGGATGCGGCCGCGGCTGGCGGGCAGCTCCAGCGTGCGGGCATAGCGCACCTCGCCCTGGCGTTGGAAGAAGTCGTTGCCGATGACCTGCACGTACGCCGCCCGCGCCGCCAGCCCGGCAAAGGCCAGCGCCAGCATGGCGACGATGAAGCGGCTGCGCCATACGGGCGTGGCGCTGGTCAACAGCGGACTGCTCCCGTAGGCGATGCTGCGCGGCACCGGGGCGGGCGTCGGCTTGCGGCTCACGGCTGCCCCCCCGGCTCGACCACGGTGGTCGCCAACGTCACGTATTCGGTGATGCCCGGGTGCGCGGGACGCATTTGCAACTGGCGTTGTGCCATCTGCTGCACACGCGACGGGGCGGCCAGCGCACGCTGCTGCGCCACCAGCCGCTCGTGCTCGGCGGCCAGGCGGTTGGCCTCGGCGCGCGCACGCTCGTTGGCCACGTACAGGCGGCGCGAGTCGTACTGCAGCGTCACCAGATAGAAACAGCTGGCCAACAGCGCCAGCAACAGCACGAGGTTCAAGCGCATCGCGGCCCCCTCGTATCGGCTGGCGCCGGTGCAGCGGTGCGGGTGGCCGCGCGCATCACGGCGCTGCGCGCACGCGGGTTGGCCTCGACCTCTGCCGGGGAGGGCAGGGTGCGCGTGACGTGTGCCAGCAACGCGGGCGGCGGCTCGACCACGGGAGCGCGGCGATCGACCGATGGCCGCGCGTGCGCCACCATGAAGCGCTTGACGCAGCGGTCTTCCAGCGAGTGGAAGCTGATCACCACCAGCCGCCCGCCCGGGCGCAGCAGCACGAGCGACGCCTTCAGCGCCTGTTGCAGCTCTTCAAGCTCGGCGTTGACGTAAATCCGAATAGCCTGAAATGTGCGCGTTGCAGGGTCCTTGCCCGGCTCGCGGGTTTTGACCGCGCCAGCCACGATTTCGGCCAGCTCGGCGGTGGTTCGAACAGGCCCCCGTTCCTGTCGGCGACGATCAATCGCCTTTGCAACCGATGCAGCAAACCGCTCTTCGCCGTATTCACGAAACACCTCCGTCATCTCGGCCACGCTGGCCGTGGCCAGCCACTGGGCGGCGCTGAACCCGCGCGTGGGATCCATGCGCATGTCCAGCGGCCCGTCGTGGCGGAAGGAAAAACCGCGCGCCGGGTCGTCCAACTGCGGCGAGCTCACGCCCAAGTCCAGCAGCAGCCCGTCGGCACTGTGGGCCGGCTCATGCACCAGGGCGGCAAAGCCTTCGTGCCGCACCGCCACCCGCGGGTCGGTCGCCGCCAGCGCCTGGGCCACCGCAATCGCCTCGGGGTCCTTGTCGAACACCGTCAGGCGCCCCCGCGGCGACAAGCGCTGCAAAATCGCGCGGCTGTGACCGCCGCGGCCAAACGTCGCGTCGATGTAGTGACCGTCCGGTTGGATCTGAAGGGCCTCGACCGCTTCGTTCAACAGGACGGTGCGATGGGGATGGGTCATCGGCACCGCCCGCTCCTCAGAACGAAAAGTCCTGGAAGGCCTCGGGCATCTCGCCCTTCATGGCCTCGGCCTCCTGGGCCGCGTACGTGGCCGCATCCCAGAGTTCGAAGTGATTGCCCATGCCCAGCAGCATGGCCTCTTTGGTGATGCCGGCCGCCGCGCGCAACTCGGGCGCAATCAGCACGCGCCCCTGGGCGTCCATCTCGACGTCCTGCGCATTGCCCAAGAAGATGCGCTTCCACCACTGCGCCGACATGGGCAGCTGCGCGATGCGCTGGCGAAACGCCTCCCACTCCGGGCGGGGAAAGATCATCAGACAGCCGTGCGGGTGCTTGGTGATGGTGAGCAGACCGCCCGCCGTGGCGCTGAGGACGTCGCGATGCCGGGTCGGCACCGAGAGCCGACCTTTGGCATCGAGACTGAGGGACGAGGCGCCTTGGAACACGGATCAGATCCCGCCGTGAAAAACCACTTTTCACCACTTTTTTGCACTAGCTCCCACTTTAGCACCAAAAACCTCCGCACGACAAGTCCGCCGCGGGTTTTTTCTCGTGAAATCAAAGAGTTAAGGCCAATTGGGCACCCCAATCGGCCTTAAAAAACAGACGCCGAATCAAATGCTTACAAGGCAGCGTGCAAGCAGCTTGTCAAGAAGCGCGGCGCCCTCGCGCGCGGCGCCGGTCAGAGGATGAAGCGCGACAAATCCTCGTGCCGGGCCAGCTCGCCCAGCCGGGCGTCGACCATGGCGGCATCCACCGTGACGGTCTGGCCGCTGTGGCGCACCGCGTCGAAGCTGATCTCGTCGAGCAGCCGCTCCATGACCGTGGCCAGACGGCGCGCCCCGATGTTTTCGGTGCGCTCGTTGACCTCGTAGGCGATGGTGGCGATGCGCCGGATGGCGTCGTCGGCAAACACCAGTTGCACCCCTTCGGTGGCCAACAGTGCCTGGTACTGGCGCACCAGGCTGGCGTGCGTCTGGGTCAGGATCGCCTCGAAATCCTGCACCGACAGCGGCTGCAGCTCCACCCGGATCGGAAAGCGCCCTTGGAGCTCCGGGATCAGGTCACTGGGCTTGCTCAGGTGAAACGCGCCGCTGGCGATGAAGAGGATGTGGTCGGTCTTGACCGGCCCGTATTTGGTGGAGACGGTGGTGCCCTCCACCAGCGGCAGCAGGTCGCGCTGCACGCCCTGGCGCGACACGTCGGCGCCGCCGACCTCGCTGCGCGTGGCCACCTTGTCGATCTCGTCGATGAAGACGATGCCGTTTTGCTCAAGGTTATGGATCGCCTCGGCACGAATGTCCTCCTCGTTGACGAGCTTGGCGGCCTCCTCCTCGATGAGCAGGCGGCGTGCCTCGGCGATGCGCAGGCGGCGCGTCTTGCGCCGCCCCAGGTTGAGCTGACCGAACAGCCCCTTGATCTGCTCGGCCATCTCTTCCATGCCGGCGGGCGTCATCACCTCCAACTGCGGCTGGCTCGCCGCCAGCTCGATATCGATTTCCTTGTCGTCGAGCTGACCCTCACGCAGCTTTTTGCGAAACACCTGGCGCGCCGCGCCGTCGCGCGCCACGACGCCGTCGCGCGGCGGGGGCAGCAGCGCATCCAGGATGCGGACTTCGGCCACATCCTCGGCGCGCGTGCGCACGCGCGCCATCGCGGCCTCGCGCGTT
>NZ_CALIND010000106.1:0-5952 GCF_938045175.1 uncultured Tepidimonas sp. | reverse complement strand
GACCTGACGGGGCGCACCGCGCTCGTGACCGGGGGCTCGCGCGGCCTGGGCCTGCAAATCGCCCAAGCGTTGGGCAAGGCGGGCGCCAAGCTGATGCTGACCGCGCGCAAAGCCGATGAGCTGGAAGGCGCGGTGCAGCAGCTGCAGGCGCAGGGCATCGATGCGCGCTGGATGGCAGCCGACTGCGCGCGCGAGGAGGATATCCAGCGCTTGGTCAGTGAGACCCTGCAGCGCCTGGGCGACATCGATATCCTGGTCAACAACGCCGGGGCGGCTTGGGGGGCGCCGGCCGAAGACCACCCGCTGGAGGCCTGGGATAAGGTCATGAACCTCAATATCCGCGGCTACTTCCTGCTCAGCCAGGCAGTGGGTAAGCACAGCATGATCGCGCGGCGGCGGGGCAGTATCGTCAACGTCGCCTCTATCGCCGGGCTGGGCGGCAACCCGCCCGAGATGAAAACCATCGCCTACAACACGTCCAAGGGCGCGGTGATCAACTTCACGCGCGCGCTGGCGGCGGAGTGGGGGCCCTACGGCATCCGCGTCAACGCCATCTGCCCTGGCTTCTTTCCCAGCAAGATGACGCGCGGCACCCTGCAGGCGATGGGCGAGGAACGGCTGGCCGCGCACGCGCCCCTGCGCCGCTTGGGTGACGATGAGGACCTCAAGGGGGCCGCAGTGCTGTTTGCGTCCGACGCGGGCAAACACATCACGGGTCAGTGGCTCGCGGTCGATGGCGGGGTCAGCGCCGTCATCGGTGGTTGAAAGGGCGCCGGGCGCTCATCGGTCCTTGCATCGTTTTACCTGGAGCCAAGTCCATGCCGTCGAACAAGCAGATTCTTCTGGTCAGCCGCCCCCAGGGCGAGGCCAGCCTCGAAAACTTTCGTCTCGTTGAGACGCAAATCCCCGCGCTGTCGGAGGGCCAGGTGCTGGTGCGCCACCATTATCTGAGCCTGGACCCTTACATGCGCGGGCGCATGAACGAGGGCAAAAGCTACGCCGCTCCCCAGCCGCTAGGCGAAGTGATGATTGGCGGCACGGTCGGTCAGGTGGTGGAGAGCCGCCACCCGCGCTACGCCCCGGGCGACTGGGTGGTTGGCATGGGTGGTTGGCAGGAGTACAGCGTGGTCGATGCCGACCAGCCGGGTGCGTTGCGCAAGGTGGATGTCTCGCGCATTCCGCCCAGCCATTACCTGGGCGCGGTGGGCATGCCGGGGGTGACGGCGTGGTACGGCCTGGTCAAAATCATCGAGCCCAAGCCTGGCCAGACCATAACGGTCAGCGCGGCTGCCGGTGCGGTGGGCAGCGCCGTGGGCGTGCTGGCCAAGCAGCGCGGCTGCCGCGTGGTGGGCATCGCGGGCGGCCCCGACAAGTGCGCCTACGTGCGCGACGAGCTGGGCTTCGACGACTGTGTCGACTACCGCCAGTACCCCGACTTGCGCTCGCTGGCGGCGGCGCTCAAAGCGGCCTGCCCGAACGGCATCGACGGTCACTTCGAGAACGTCGGCGGCACGGTTTTGGACGCGGTCATGCTGCGCGCCAACGCCTTTTCTCGCGTGGCCATGTGCGGCATGATCGCGGGCTATGACGGCCAGCCCCTGCCGATGCTCAACCCGTCGCTCATCCTCGTCAACCGCATGCGCATCGAGGGTTTCATCGTCAGCGAGCACATGGAGGTCTGGCCGCAGGCGCTGGCCGAACTGGGCGAGCTGGTCGGCAGCGGACGTTTCCGCCCCCGCGAGACCATCGCGCAAGGCATCGAAGCCGCCCCCGAGGCGTTCTTGGGTTTGCTCAAGGGGCGCAACTTCGGCAAGCAGCTCGTCAAGCTGGTTTGAGAGCGTCTCGCGCTTGCCCGGAGACTGCCATGCCCATCGTCACGCACGAGGTGTTCAACCAGCCCGAGCCGCTGGTCGACGTCAACCTGTTCGAGGCGAATCGCCCGCTGCAGGACGCATTGCGCTTCCATGCGCCAGAGCTCGACACCTCGGGCTTGCACGCGCTGGGCGCCCTCGTGGGGACGGCCGAGATGCAAAGGCACGCGCGCCTGGCCAATGTCCATGCGCCACAGCTGCGCAGCCACGATCGCTTCGGTCGGCGCATCGACGAGGTGGAGTTTCACCCGAGCTACCATGATTTGATGCGCGCCGCGACCGCCGCGGGCCTGCACGGCACGCCCTTTGCGCCCGAACAACAGGCGAGCGGTCATGCGCACCTGCAGCGCGCCGCCGCCTTCATGCTGTTTACCGAGCTCGAGCCCTCGGTGCTGTGTCCCATCTCCATGACCTATGCGGTTACCCCCGCGCTCAAAGACAACCCGTCGATTTACCGTGACTGGTCGGCGCAACTCACGAGCCGCGCCTACGACCCCCGGCTGGTCCTCTGGCGCGACAAAGCCGGCGTCACCATGGGCATGGGCATGACGGAAAAGCAAGGCGGCTCGGACGTGCGCGCCAACACCACGCAAGCCGTCCCCGCGGGCGAGGACAGCTGGGGCCGGCGCTACACCGTGACCGGGCACAAGTGGTTTTTCTCCGCGCCCATGTGCGACGCCTTCCTGATCCTCGCGCAGACAGCCAGTGGCCTGTCGTGCCTCTTTCTGCCGCGTATCCTGCCCGACGGCACGCGCAACGCGCTGCACATCCAGCGCCTGAAAGACAAGCTGGGCAACAAGGCCAACGCCAGCTCCGAAGTCGAGTTTGCCGGCGTGACGGCCTGGCTGGTCGGCGAAGAAGGGCGCGGCGTGCCGCAGATCCTGGCCATGGGGACGCTGACGCGGCTCGATTGCGCGCTCGGCACCAGCGGCCTGATGCGGCAGGCGCTCTCGCTCGCGTTGGACCACACGCGCCAGCGCATGGCCTTCGGCAAGCCCCTGATCGAGCAGCCGCTGATGCGCAACGTGCTCGCCGACCTCGCGCTCGAGTCGGAGGCCGCGACGGCACTGGCTTTGCGTCTTGCGCGCAGCTTCGACCGCTCGATCAGCGACGAGCACGATCGCGTGATCCAGCGCCTGCTGACCCCCATTGCCAAGTTCTGGATCTGCAAGCGCGGCAGCGCCTTTGCTCAAGAGGCGATGGAATGTCTCGGCGGCAATGGCTATGTGGAAGAAAGCGGTGAGGGCATCATGGCCCGCATCTACCGCGAGATGCCCGTCAACAGTATCTGGGAAGGCGCGGGCAACATCATGGCGCTCGACCTGCTGCGCGCGTTGCGCAAGGCGGATGCCGCCGCGGCGCTCGCGCAGGAACTGGCGCCCGTCAAGGGCGTGCACCCCGCGCTCGACCGGCTCGTCGCGAGCTTGCCCACCCGCGTGGAGATGATGGCCAACGAGGTGGAGGCCCGTCGCCTCGCGCAAGACGTGGCGCTCGCCGTGCAGGCGGCCCTGCTAGCGCAGACCGCACCGGGGGCGGTTTTTCGCGCGTTTTGTGACTCGCGCTTGGCAGGGGATGGGGGCGGCAGCTTTGGCACCTTGCCCAGCGGCACGGACTTTGCGGCCATCCTCGAGCGCGCTCGCCCGCGTTGATGGCGCCGCCGGGCCGACGTATCACCGAACGCCCTCAGGAGAATGTGCCGATGATGCAAGATTTCAAGGACAAAACGGCCGTCGTGACCGGTGCTGGATCGGGTCTCGGGCTCGAAGTCGCCCGTCTGGCAGCATTGCGGGGCATGAAGCTCGTGCTGGTGGATGTCCAGGCCGACGCGCTCGATGCCGCGGCGCAAGAACTGGGCGCGCAGGGCACCGACGTGCTCGCGCGGCGCGTGGACGTGTCCGATGGCGTGCAGATGGAGGCGTTGGCGGATGCCGTGCGCGAGCGCTTCGGCGCTCCGCATCTCGTATTCAACAACGCGGGCGTGGCGGCAGGCGGTCTGGTGTGGGAAAACACCGTGGCCGACTGGCAGTGGGTACTGGGCGTCAACCTGTGGGGGGTGATCCACGGGGTGCGCCTGTTCACCCCGATGATGTTGGCGGCGGCGAGCGCCGATCCGCACTGGCGCGGGCACATCGTCAATACGGCCAGCATGGCCGGGTTGCTGACGCCGCCCAACATGGGCGTGTACAACGTCAGCAAGCACGCGGTGGTCGCCTTGACCGAAACGTTGTACCAGGACTTGCGACTCGTGACCGATCAGATCAGCGCCAGCGTGCTGTGCCCGTACTTCGTGCCCACCGGTATCAGCCAGAGTCAGCGCAACCGTCCTGCCGAGCTGCCGCCTGCCGCGCCCACGCGCAGCCAGCTCATCGGCCAGGCCATGAGCGAAAAGGCCGTCAGCAGCGGCAAAGTAACGGCAGCCGAAGTGGCGCAGCGTGTGTTCGATGCGATGGAGCAGGGTCGCTTCTACATCTACAGCCACCCGCACGCGCTGGCACCCGTGGCGGCCCGCATGCAGGCCATCGTCGAGGGGCGCGAGCCGCCCGACCCGTTTGCCGACCGGCCGGAGGTGGGCGCGCAGCTGCGTGCTGCCCTGCGTGCGATGGGTTGAGGGCGCCGGGTCCTGTGGCACACTCCCGCGCTCACGGACAACCCATGCCCATCCATGACGACGATCGTGCAACGCATCGCCGACGAGCTCGGCGTGTGCGCCGCCCAGGTGCAGGCCGCGGTGGACCTGCTCGATGGCGGTGCCACCGTTCCCTTCATCGCACGCTACCGCAAAGAGGCCACCGGCGGCCTGGACGACACGCAGCTGCGCCAGCTCGAGCAGCGCCTGGCCTACCTACGTGAGTTGGAGGACCGGCGCGCGGCCATCCTGGGCAGCATCGAGGAGCAGGGCAAGCTCACCCCCGCCCTGCGCGCCGCCATCGAGGCGGCACCGACCAAGCAGGACTTGGAGGACCTGTACCTGCCCTACAAGCCCAAGCGCCGCACCAAGGCGCAAATCGCGCGCGAAGCGGGCCTGGAGCCGTTGGCTGACGCCCTGTGGGCCGACCCCACGCTCGACCCGCAGGCGGCCGCTCAGGCTTACGTCAAACCCGCGCCGGGCGAGGAGGGCGGCGACTTCACCACGGTGGCCGCGGTGCTGGATGGTGCGCGCGACATCTTGAGCGAGCGCTGGGCAGAGGATCCGGCCGTCGTGCAGCCCCTGCGCGAGTGGCTGTGGCAGGAGGGGTTGCTGCGCAGCCGCCGCATCGACGCGCGCAACCCCAACGACCCCGAGGTGGCCAAGTTTCGCGATTATTTCGAGCACGACGAGCCGATCGCGCGTGTGCCGTCGCACCGGGCGCTGGCCATGTTTCGCGGGCGGACGCAGGAGGTGTTGGACCTGTGCCTGGCGCAGCCGCAAGAGCCCGAACCCGGCCAGCCGTCGCTGGCCGAGGGCCGATTGGCCCGGCTGCTGGGCTGGTCGCACCAAGGGCGCGCCGCGGATGACTGGCTGCGCCGTTGCGTGGCTTGGACCTGGCGCGTCAAGTTAAGCCTGTCGATCGAACGCGACTTGTTTGCCCGCTTGCGCGAGGCGGCCGAGGCGGTGGCGATCCAGGTGTTTGGTGCCAATGTGCGCGACCTGCTGTTGGCCGCCCCGGCCGGGCCGCGGCCGACCATGGGCCTGGATCCCGGCATTCGCACCGGCGTCAAGGTGGCCGTGGTCGATGCCACGGGCAAGGTGGTGGACACGGCCACCGTCTATCCGTTCGAGCCCCGGCGCGATGTCGAGGGGGCATTGGCGACGCTGGCCGCGTTGGTGCTGCGGCATGGGGTGGAGCTGATCGCGATCGGCAACGGCACCGCGTCGCGCGAAACCGACAAGCTCGCCACTGAGCTCGTGCGCAACATGGCCGAGCTGAAGATGACCAAGATCGTCGTGTCGGAAGCCGGCGCGTCGGTCTACTCGGCCTCAAAAATCGCCCGCGAGGAACTGCCCGAGCTCGATGTGACCCTGCGCGGCGCAGTTTCCATCGCCCGCCGTTTGCAGGATCCGATGGCCGAGCTAGTCAAGATCGAGCCCCGCTCGCTCGGC
>NZ_CALIND010000105.1:0-13014 GCF_938045175.1 uncultured Tepidimonas sp. | reverse complement strand
CTGGCCGCGGCCATCGACAACGGCGTGCTGTTCGCGCTGGGCGTGACAGCCTCCAGCAACACCCCGGGCGAGCATTGGACGTTTTTTCAGGTCCGCGACGGCGCGCTGCCGCCCTGGCGCCGCCCGGGGCGGCGCGCCGAGCCGGCCGTCATCGGCCTCGAGCACCTGATGGCCTCGGCCGCCATCCCGTTTCTGTTCCCCGCCGTGCCGCTGTGGGTCGATGACCACAAGGAGTATTTCGGCGACGGCTCGATGCGCCAGCTCTCGCCGCTGTCGGCGGCCATCCACGCCGGTGCCGACCGCATCCTGGTCATTGGCGTCGGCCAGCCGCAACGGGCCGCGCTGGGCCGCAGCAGCGCCGCCGGCGGCGAGCCCAGCGCCGGCACCATCGCCGGCCACGCCCTGGCCAGCGTGTTCCACGACACGCTGCAGGCCGACGTGGAGCAGGCCCAGCGCGTCAGCCGGGCGTTGCGCGCGCTGCCCCCCGCCGTGGCGCAGGCGTTGCCCTACCGCCCGGTGGATGTGCTGGCCATCCAACCCAGCGCGTCGCTGGACGAGCTGGCGCTGCAACACGCGCACGCGCTGCCGCGCGCCACCCGCGACACGCTGGCCGGCCTGGGGGCGCTGGACACGCGCCGCGGCAGCGCGGGCAGCGCCGCCGCGCTGGCCAGCTACCTGCTGTTCGAGCCGCCCTTCGTGCACGCCCTGATGCGCCTGGGCGAAGCCGACGCCCAGGCGCACGCCGCCGCGCTGCGCGCGCTGCTGGCCGACCGTCCCCAACCGGCCGCCGAAGTGCCATAATGCAGGCTTCACCGTAGCCTTGGAGCCCACCGTGGAAAGCAGCCCTAGTCGCGTGCTTGCGGTGCCGGCGCCCGGCCTGCGGCGCGACGGCTGACGGCGCCCACGTGGCGCGGCCTTGCGTGTGTGGGTGGGGTGCGCACCGCCGCAAGCGCTTGCCCTCCCCAACACCGACCCGTCCCGCGCCGCCATGCTCAACGTCTTCACGCTCGTCAACGGCCGCCTGTTCCAGGAAGAAATCGAATCCCTGGAGGATCTGGCCCGCTTTCAACCGATCTGGGTCGACATGGAGTCGCCCACCTCCGAGGAGCGCCGCTGGGTACGGCAGCACTTCGGCCTGTCCATCCCCGAAGACGCGATGGACGACGACATCGAGGAGTCGGCGCGCTTCTTTGAGGAAGACAACGGCGAGCTGCACGTGCGCTCGGACTTCCTCATCGACGACGACGATGGCCCGCGCCATGTGCGGGTGGCCTTCATTCTGAACGACCGCAATCCGGACCTCAAAAGCCACGGGGTGCTGTTTTCGATTCACGACGAGGACCTGCCGGTGTTTCGGTTGTTGCGCCTGCGCGCGCGCCGCATGCCGGGCCTGATCGACGACGCCAAAGACGTGTTGCTGGCGTTGTTCGACACCGACGTCGAGTACTGCGCCGACATCCTGGAAGGCATCCACGACGACCTGGAACACATCAGCACCCAGGTGCTGTCGGGTCAGCTCACCGACGACGTCGCGCAACAGGTGCTGGCGGCCATCGCCCGCCACGAGGACCTATCGGGCCGCATCCGGCGCGACATGATGGACACCCGGCGCGCCATCAGCTTCCTGATGCGCATGCGGCTGCTGTCGGCCGAGCAATTCGAAGACGCGCGCCAGATCCTGCGCGACATCGACTCGCTCGAGGGTCACACGTCGTTCTTGTTCGACAAGATCAACTTCTTGATGGACGCCACCATCGGCTTCATCAACATCAACCAGAACAAGATCATCAAGATCTTCTCAGTGGCCTCAGTGGCGTTGCTGCCGCCCACGCTGATTGCCAGCATTTATGGCATGAACTTCCAGTTCATGCCCGAGCTCGAGTGGCGCTTGGGCTACCCGTTCGCCTTGGCGTTGATGGTGGCCAGCGCCCTGGGGCCCATGTGGTATTTCCGCCGGCGCGGCTGGTTGAAGTAAGTTCGGCATCCCAATCAGCGGGATGTGGCCGTCGCCTCCCGCCGTGTGCTCATCGGCCCGCCGTTGCCCGTGGACCGGGTATGGCAGCGCGTGGATATGCGCGCGCAGGCGCGACTGACCATCCCCCATCGGGACTACGCCATCGGAACGATGAAACGACGCGCGCGGCGGCGGCGCTTGGGTGTCCAATTACGCTCGTCAATCCACACCGCCCCCGCCCGCCATGGACCGAGCTCTACCGACCGACCCCCTGCCCGCGCTGCCCCCGCAGCCGATCAGTCTGGACGTGCTGCGCGAAAAATACCTCAAACCCGGCGAGCAGAGCGTGGACGATTTGTTCGACCGCGTGGCGCGCGCCGTAGCCGACGCCGAGGCACCCGAGCAACGCGCCCTGTGGGCAGCGCGTTTTCGCCAGCATCTGGCTGCTGGCGCCATTGGTGCCGGACGCATCATGAGCGCGGCGGGCACGGGCATCCAGGCCACGCTCATCAATTGCTTCGTGCAGCCGGTGGGCGACTGCATTCAAGGCAGCGACGAGGACGGTTACCCCGGTATTTATGAGGCGCTGCGTGAGGCGGCCGAGACCATGCGCCGCGGTGGGGGTGTGGGCTACGATTTTTCGCGCATTCGCCCGCGTGGCGCGCGCGTGCACGGTACGGCCTCCACCGCCAGTGGACCGTGCAGCTACATCAACGTATTCGACCAGTCGTGCGCCACCGTGGAAAGCGCCGGTGCACGCCGGGGCGCCCAGATGGCCGTACTGCGCATCGACCACCCCGACGTACTGGACTTCATCACCGCCAAACGCACGCCGGGGCGCTGGAATAACTTCAACGTTTCGGTGGCGGTACCGGATGCCTTCGTCGAGGCGGTGCAAGCCGACGCCGCGTGGGAGTTGGTGCACCGCGCCGAACCCGGCGACGAGCTCAAAGCCGCCGGCGCCACCCAGCGCGCCGACGGTCTTTGGGTATACCGGCGCTTGCCGGCGCGCGAGCTGTGGGACACCATCATGCGCTCGGCCTACGATTTCGCCGAGCCGGGCGTGTTGTTCATCGACGCCATCAACCGTGACAACAATCTGCGCGCCCTCGAACACATCGAGGCGACCAATCCCTGCGGCGAGCAACCCCTGCCGCCTTATGGGTGCTGTTGCCTGGGTCCTCTGATCCTGCCGCGCTTCGTACGGCATCCGTTCGGACACGGCGGCCCTGCGACGTTCGACTTCGACGCCTTTGCGCAGGCGGTGGCGGTACAGGTGCGGCTGCTGGACAATGTACTGGACATCACCCACTGGCCTTTGCCGCAACAGCGCGCCGAAGCGCAGGCCAAACGCCGCATCGGCGTGGGCTTCACGGGGTTGGGGGACGCCTTGATTTTGCTCGGGCTGCGCTACGACCGTGCCGAGGGGCGGACGATGGCGCAGCGCATCGCGCGCACACTGCGCGACGCGGCTTACCATGCCTCGGTGGAGCTGGCGCGCGAGAAGGGCGCCTTCCCATGCTTCGACGCCGACACGTATCTGGCCGAGGGGACTTTCGCCAGCCGCCTGCCCGAAGCACTGCAAGCGGCGATTCGCACGCACGGTATCCGCAACAGCCACCTGCTGTCGATCGCGCCCACCGGCACGGTCAGTCTGGCTTTTGCCGACAACGCCTCCAATGGCATCGAGCCGGCGTTTGCGTGGACGTACACGCGCCGCAAGCGCCAAGCCGATGGCAGCCATAGCACTTACGAGGTGCAGGATCACGCCTGGCGCCTGTACCGGGCGCTTTTCGGATCGCACGCATCACTGACCGAGGCCTTTGTTGGCGCGCTGGAGATTGCTCCGGCCGACCATGTCGCGATGATGGAGGCAGTGCAGCCATTCATCGATTCGGCCATCTCCAAAACCGTCAACGTACCCGCGGACTGCCCCTACGACGCGTTTCGCGACTTGTATTTGCACGCCTGGCGCGCCGGCCTCAAGGGGCTGACCACCTATCGGCCCAACGACATCGTCGGCTCGGTGTTGAGCACCGCGGCAGAGCCGGCGAGAGCCAAGGACGCCGCGCAAGCCGCTGCCGCCGACCCGATGCGCGCCGTCATCGAGAAGCGTCCGCGCGGTGCGCTGGATGCCGTGGCGGAAAAAATCGAGTACTGGACCGCCGAAGGCCCCAAGACCCTATATCTGATCGTGTCGTTTCTGCCGGTGCGCTTGCCCGACGGCAGCGTCGCGCAGCGCGCCATCGAGTTCTTCATGCCGGTTGGGCAAAGCGGCGAGTCCCAGCAGTGGATCTCGGCCAGCATGCGCCTGCTGTCACTGGCGGCGCGTGGTGGATTCTTGGAGCGGGCACTGGCCGACATGCGCAAGGTGGTGTGGGATCGCGGTCCGGTGCGACTGGGCGAGCGCCTGCGCAGCGACGGCACTCGCGTGCCCTTGTGGCACGACTCGGAAGTGGCCGCCATCGCCTATGCCATTCAGCAGATCATCGAGCGCAAAAGCGCCGGCCACGCCGCTGGCGCGGACCCGACAGCGGCAGTACCTGCCCCGACCGAGGGCGGAGATGCCGAGCCCAACGGCAATCCGCTTGCCCACACCCCGTTGGCTGGTCGCAAGTGCCCGGAATGCGGCGCCCGCGCCCTCATCCGCCGCGATGGCTGCGAATACTGCACCGCCTGCGGCCACATCGGGGCCTGCGGTTGAAGGAGCACACGATGGATCTCGTATGTCCCGCCGGGACTCTGCCAGCCCTCAAAGAAGCGGTCAACCACGGTGCCAACGCCGTCTATCTCGGCTTGCGTGACGACACCAACGCACGCAATTTCGCTGGGTTGAACTTCGACGAACCGGCGTTGCGCGAGGGCATCGCGTACGCGCATGCCCGCGGGTGCCAAGTGTTCATCGCCATCAATACGTACCCACAGGCCGCCGCGCCACAACGCTGGCAACAGGCCGTCGACAAAGCCGTGCAACTCGGTGCCGATGCCGTGATTTTGGCCGATCCGGGCTTGATGCAATACGCGCGCCTCCACCACCCGCAGTTGCGCCTGCATTTATCGGTACAAGGATCCGCCACCAACGATGAAGCCATCAACTTCTATCACCGGCAATTCGGTATCGCGCGCGCCGTTTTGCCGCGCGTGCTGTCTTTGGAGCAAGTACGTCACGTCGTGCAACGCACGCCGGTGGAAATCGAAGTATTCGGATTTGGCAGCCTCTGCGTCATGGTCGAAGGCCGCTGCGCGCTGTCGTCTTATGTCACTGCGGAAGCCCCCAACACACATGGAGTATGCTCGCCCGCCAAAGCGGTGCGCTGGCAACAAACCCCACGCGGGCTCGAATCACGTTTGAACGGCGTGCTCATCGACCGCTACGACGCCACGGAAAACGCTGGCTATCCCACGTTGTGCAAAGGCCGCTTCGCCGTCGAAGATCAAGACGCCAGCTATGCCATCGAGGAGCCGACCAGCCTCAATACGCTGACGATACTGCCGCAGTTGCTGCAGATCGGGGTCAAGGCGATCAAGATCGAAGGCCGTCAACGCAGTCCGGCCTACGTCGCCCAAGTCACGCGCGTGTGGCGCGCAGCTATCGATCACTGCCGCGCACAGCCCTTGCATTTCGCACCACGCGGCTCCTGGATGGCCGCACTCGACGCGCTAGCCGAAGGCCAGCAGCACACCCTCGGCGCCTACCACCGCCCTTGGAAGTGAGCCATGAAACTTGCCCTTGGTCCTCTGTTGTATTACTGGCCGCGTCAGACGGTTTTCGATTTCTACGAGGCCGTGGCGCACACGCCGATCGATTTCGTCTATCTAGGCGAGGTGGTGTGCTCGCGCCGACACGAAGTGCGCTGGGAGGACTGGCTCGACATCGCGCGCCTGCTGCAAGCGATGGGTAAGACGCCGGTACTGTCCAGTCTGGTGTTGCTGGAGTCGGGTTCGGACGTGGCCATGATGCGCAAAATCATGAACAACGGTGCCTACCTGGTCGAGGCAAACGACATGGGGGCGCTGGGTGTATGCGCTGGCCACATCCCCTTTGTTGCCGGTCCGCACCTCAATGTCTACAACATCCCGACCTTGCACTGGGTCGCTTCACTGGGTGCGACGCGCTGGGTGGCTCCGTTGGAAATGCGGCGCGACGACTTGGCACTGCTGTGTCAACAACGCCCGGCCGGCCTGCAGACCGAGGTTTTCGTACACGGGCGCTTGCCGCTTGCTTTTTCCGCGCGCTGCTTTACCGCCCGGCACCGCGGCTTGCCCAAAGACGACTGCCGATTTGGCTGCCAAGACTATCCCGACGGCTTGTTGGTACGAACCCGCGAGGGCAGCCCATTTCTGGTGCTCAACGGCATTCAAACCCAGTCAGCCGCGGTTCACAGCCTGATCGATGCGTGGCCGCAATTGTTGGCACTGAACATCGATGTCGTGCGCATCAGCCCACAGTCGCACCACACGATCGATATCGTGCATCTGTATGACATGCTGCGTCGCGGTGAGACCACTCCGCAAGCAGCACGCGCACGGCTGCAGGACTGGCTCCATGCCGACGAGTGCAACGGCTACTGGTACGGCCACCCTGGCATGGCGCGGGTGAACGACGCCGAACCCACCATTCCGACCTGCACGTGATCCGCCTGCCCATGTCGTCCCCCTCCCCACCAGCGCCTGTCGCCACCATGCCCGCCCCACTGCGGGCGCTCGTGCGTCGCCTGCCCGGGCTACCGGGCAGCGTTGCCTTAGCCTTGGCACTCAATGCGGCGCTACGGCCACGCATACCAAGCGAGGTGTTGACCACTTTGTGCGGCCGGCGAATTCGGCTGCTGGTGCAAGACATCGATGTCCGTTTCGACGTCACAGTGCACGATAGCCTATTTCGCCCCTGCACCGGGAACGGCGCCGCGGACCTGACCATCGGCGCCAAAGCAATCGATTTCATTCGCCTGGCGCGCCGCGAAATCGACGCCGACACCCTCTTTTTCAATCGGCGGCTACACATGGAAGGCGACACGGAACTCGGTTTGTTGCTCAAAAACACCCTCGATACCGTTGAGCTACCTTCCTTCTGGCAAGCCCTGCCGCCGCCCGCGCAGTGGCCTTCGCTGGTGCGCCATACCCTCCCTCCATTGTCTTGCGCTGACCACCGCCATGAACACTCTTGACCGTCATCGGTTGCCGTTGGTTTATGCCTGTTCGGGTTGCTCCAACGTCGCTCAGTTGGCCAATTACATCGCCGTGCGTCTGGACCGCGAGGGTGAGGCCGAGATGTCGTGCATCGCAGGCGTAGGGGGCGATGTCGCGCCTTTGGTGCGGCTGGCACGTTCTGGCCGTCCGATCGTCGCCATCGATGGATGTCCGCTGGCCTGCGTGCGCCACTGCCTGCAGCGACATGGTGTCGAACCCACGCAGTACCACATGCTGTACGAGCACGGATTGCGCAAGCGCATGCACGAAGACGTTTCGCCACAGCAGGCGCAAATGCTGCTGCAGCGCGTACGCGCGCAGGTGCGCGAATTGCACCTTGCACCGACACCCGCCCCGGCAAGCATAGCAGCGCATGCCGGCTGAGCGAAGGAGAGATGACGTGTCACCTCGACGCGTGCTCATTGCGCTGACCGGTGCCAGTGGTGCGATTTACGGGTGGCGTCTGCTGCTGGCGTTGCGTGACTGCCCGGGACTGGAGCGACACCTGGTGGTGTCGGCTGCGGGTGTGAGCACGCTGCGCCACGAGTTGCAGCGCGATGTGGGCGAACTGGCTGCCCTGGTCGACGTCGTCTACGACGTCGATGCCATCGGTGCAGCGCCGGCCAGCGGTTCATTCCGCTGCGATGCGATGGCCATCGTGCCTTGCTCGATGCGAACCGTTGCGGCCATCGCCCACGGTCTGAGCGACAACCTGATCACGCGAGCTGCCGATGTGATGCTCAAGGAACGGCGACGCTTGGTGCTGGTGCCGCGCGAGACCCCATTGCATCTCGGACATCTGCGCCGCTTGAGCATGCTGGCCGAGCTCGGGGCGGTGATCTGTCCACCGATGCCCGCGTTTTACCTGCATCCACAAACCATCGACGATGTGGTCGACGCGACCGTGGCGCGTGTGCTGGACTTGCTCGGCATCGAGTACGCTGCAGCGGCGCGCTGGACGGGATTGCACACCGCTGCGTCGTCTGCTCGCCCTGTCGCATGAAAGCACCTGATAGTCTGCGCGCATTCGCCGCCGAGCTCGAGCGCTGCGGGCAGTTGCGCCGCATCCAGGAATCGGTGTCCCCGCACCTGGAGATGACCGCCTTGTGCGACCGTGTCCTGCGCCGTGGCGGACCCGCATTGCTGTTCGAGCGCCCCCAAGGCTACACCATACCGGTGCTGGCCAACCTGTTTGGTTCCTCCGAGCGCATCGCACGCGCCCTGGGGTTGGAGCATGTATCGGAGCTTCGCCGGCTCGGACAGTGGCTGGCTGACCTCAAAGAGCCACGCATACCGGAGAACTGGGGTGAAGTCGCCGGCTTGGGGCGAACCGCGCGTGCGCTGTGGCACATGCGCCCGGCCACGGTACGCGATGCCCCTTGTCAAGAAGAGGTACTGGAAGGTGCGGCAGTGGACCTGGAGGCACTACCGTTGCAACACTGCTGGCCTGGCGATGCCGCTCCCCTGCTGACGTGGGGCGTGGTCATCACCCGTGGCCCGCTGCAACGGCGCCAGAACCTGGGCATTTACCGCCAGCAGCGATTGGCGCGCCATCAGCTCATCATACGCTGGTTGGCGCACCGCGGCGGCGCACAAGATTTTCTGGCGCATACCCGGCTGCACCCCGGGCAACCGTTTCCAATGGCCGTGGCCATCGGCGCCGATCCGGCAACCCTCCTGGCGGCGGTCATGCCCGTGCCCGATGCGCTGTCTGAGTACCACGTCGCTGGGCTTTTGCGCGGCGCGCGCACCGAAGTGGTACCCGCTCTGAGCGTGCCCCTGGAAGTACCCGCCCAGGCCGAAATCGTACTCGAGGGTCACATTTACCCCGACCCCGACCACCCCAGCGGCTGGCAACACGCACCCGAGGGCCCTTTTGGCGACCACACCGGCTACTACAACGAGGTGGCCGAATTTCCGGTATTGACGGTCGATCGCATCACGCGGCGCCGCGCCCCCTGGTACCACTCTACCTATACGGGTAAGCCGCCAGATGAACCGGCGGTGTTGGGCATGGCGCTCAACGAGCTGTTCATCCCCTTGCTCCAGCGCCAATTTCCCGAAATCGTAGACTTTTACTTGCCGCCTCAGGCGTGCAGCTACCGTCTGGCCGTCGTCAGTATTCGTAAAGGCTACCCGGGGCACGCACGACGCATCATGATGGGCATCTGGGGTTGCCTGCAGCAGTTCTCGTACACCAAATTTATCATCGTCGTCGATGACGATATCGACATCCGTGACTGGGGCGATGTGGTGTGGGCGCTGACCACCCGCTGTGATCCGGTCCGAGACTGCGTACTCATCGAACGAACGCCCATCGATTATCTGGACTTCGCCTCGCCCGTGAGCGGACTGGGTGGCAAGATGGGATTGGACGCCACCCACAAATGGCCTGGCGAGACATCGCGTGAATGGGGGCGTTCCATCGCGATGGATACCGCCGTACAAGCTCGCATGGACGCTCTTGCCAGCAAGCTGGGCCTGTGACCGGCTGCCAAACGGCTTGACCGGGCGCTCGCGCGGGGTCTGCGCCAGGCCGCTTGCCATTCCTATCCACGCGGCGCTTGGACCGCGCCCTGCGGCACCACAAAAGATGTATATAGAATGCATAATATATGGATGGACCGCCCCCCCAATCCTGCGCCCAGCCGCGTCGTTGGCGTACTGTACGAGTCACCCGTCAAAATCTACCCCCGTACAGTGCGTGGGCGCTTCGATCGTTGGCGGCGAGCGATGGTGGTTCTGACCCAGCTGGTGTTCCTGGGCCTGCCCTGGTTGACCTGGAATGGCCGGCCGGCACTACTGTTCGACTTGGAAGCCCGGCGTTTTTACGTCTTCGCCTGGATTTTGTGGCCACAGGATCTGATCTATCTGGTTGGCCTGCTGGTGGCCGCTGCGCTGGCCTTGTTTTTATTCACGGCTGTTGCGGGGCGGCTGTGGTGTGGCTACGCGTGTCCGCAGACCGTCTACACCGAAATGTTTTTGGCGATCGAGCGCTGGACCGAGGGGGATCGGCACGCCCGCATGCGGCTGGATGCCGCCCCATGGGGTAGCGGCAAACTGGCACGCAAGATCGCCAAACATCTGCTGTGGGGCACGCTGGCCGTCATCACCGGCGTCAGCTTCGTTGGCTACTTCACCCCCATGCGCGAGCTCCTACACGCGCTGGCCACCTTCAGCCTCGGTCCGTGGGAGACATTCTGGATAGCGTTTTATGCCTTCGCGACCTATGCCAACGCGGGCTGGCTGCGCGAGCAAATCTGCAAAACCATGTGCCCTTATGCTCGCTTCCAAAGTGCGCTGATCGACAGCGACTCGCTCATCATCGCCTACGACAGTGGGCGCGGTGAACCGCGTGGCGCGCGCTCGCGCCAAGCCGATCCACGTACACTCGGGTTGGGCGACTGCGTGGATTGCACCTTGTGTGTGCAGGTCTGTCCCACCGGCATCGATATCCGACACGGGCTGCAAAACGAATGCATCGGCTGTGCCGCCTGTATCGACGCTTGCCATACGGTCATGGACAAGCTAGGCTACGCGCGCGGCCTGATCCGCTACACGACGGCGCGCGGCCTCGGCACTGGTGGCGGCTGGCGGGGGATGCTGGCGCACCTACTGCGCCCGCGGGTAGTGGCCTACAGCGTGTTGTTGATCGGCACACTGGCAGCGATCGCCGTGTCGCTGACTGGACGGCCCAGCGTCGCCGTCGACGCGCTGCGTGACCGCGGCACGCTGGCTGCCCTCAGCGCTGCAGGCGTGGAAAATACCTATCAACTCCTGATCACCAACCGCACCGAACGCACCATCGGATTCACGGTATCAGCCAGTGGATTGCCCCAACTGCACGTCGACAGCGAAGTGCCCTCGCACTGGCTGCCCGCCGCCGCGCAGTCGCGGGTACCGGTGCGCTTGGTGCTGCCGCACGCACAGGCGGCGCAACTGGCACCTGGGGCGTACCCGGTGACGTTCACCGTCCACGCCGACGCCGAAACCGTGCACGCCAGCGCGACCTTTTTGTTGCAGCGCTGACGAAAACGCTGCGCAACGCCGCACACACCCTACCATGCACGGACCACGCAGCACAGCCACTCAGACATCGAACGGCACTGGGCAGGACAGCGTGCACGGCAGCCATGCGCCTGCTCGGCGTCGACTGCCGAAACTTCCCTGAATATCGCCCATGACGCTCCCTCTTTTTTGGTTTTGGGTCCATGTGGGCGCGGTGATCATCAGCCTGAGCCTGTTTACCGCGCGCTGGTTGGGCAGACTCGCAGGAGCGGCTTGGCCGCTGCGCGCCGGCGTGCGTGGCCTCAGCATCGTCATCGACAGCGTGCTGTTGGCCGGCGGGGTCGGTCTGCTGTTGAGCGCAGGCTGGGTCCACGCCATCCCGGTGTGGCTGTGGACCAAGTGGGCACTGTTGGTGCTATACGTCGTCTGTGGTACCTGGGCCCTGCGACGCGCTCAGACCCAAGCTGCTCGCGCGAGCGCCGGCATCCTGGCGCTACTGGTGGCGGCGCACATCGTCGGCGCCGCTCTTTGGCGTCATCCGGCCGGTTTCTGGAGCACCCTGATCGGCAACTGATGCGTCCCCGCTGGCGACAACCCACTGGCTGCCAAATCGGCCAGCGTGTAGCTATCCAAGACCCCTAGATAGGCTTGCAAGGCCACTTGCAAGGCGTTGCGCAACCGGCATCCAGGCATCAGCAGACACGCTTGCGGCGCTTGCGCAGCGCCGGGCGCCATGCAGGCGACGAGCTGAAAATCACGTTCGGCCCAGCGCACCACGTCACCCAGACGAATGTCGTCGGCGGCGCGCGCCAGGCGCAACCCACCGCCGCGGCCACGCTGTCCCTGCAGCCAACCACCGTGTACCAGCGCCATCACGACCTTGGTCAGGTGATGGCGCGAAATGCCGTGCAAACGGGCCAGCTCGGCGATCGTGGCGCGGCGGCCGGTCGCCTGGCACGCCGCGCAATGCATCAACACGCGCAAACTGTAGTCGGTCCAAAGTGTCAGTCGCATGGGTCGATTGTCCGTCATGGTGGACCAGTACATCGGCCGATATGAGGATAGCGGTGGGTGGCTAAAAGGTTCATAATATGCATTCCATATACACTTTTTGTGCACCATGACGACCACGATGCCCCTCGACCTCGACCACTGCACCGTCGGCGAGATTGCCGCACGGCTGCCCGGCGCCACCGACATCCTGCGGCGCTATCGGATCGATTTTTGCTGCGGTGGCCAACGCAGCCTGCGCGAAGCCTGTGCGCAACGCGACACGGATCCCGCCCGCGTCATCGAAGAACTGCAGCGTCTGGCAACCGGTATGCACACCGCCGTGGCGCCTGCCGAGCCGACCGACCTGATCGAACACATCCTGCAACGCTACCACGAGGTTCACCGACAGCAATTGCCAGAGCTGATCCGATTGGCCAACAAAGTGGAAGCGGTCCACGCGGGGCATGCCCTCGTGCCGGCCGGCCTGGCGCAGCATTTGCAGACCATGCAAGCCGAATTGCTGGCCCACATGGAAAAAGAAGAGCAGGTCCTGTTTCCACTGCTGGCGGCCGGCGGCTCACCCATGGCGCGCTTTCCCATCGGCGTCATGCGTCAGGAGCACGACATGCACGCCGCGCAATTGCGCCGTCTGCACGAGTTGACCCATGACTTGACGCTGCCTGAAGACGCCTGCCACACATGGCGTGCCCTGTATCGCACCCTGCAGCAGTTTGACCTTGCCCGCGAGTTCCGGATCCCATAGCTGAGACCGTTACGCAGCCTGCCTTTTCTGGGCGGCAAGCCAAGCCCGTTCGAATTGCATCGGACTGACATAGCCCAACGACGAATGAAGCCGCCGGTGGTTGTAGAAC
>NZ_CALIND010000104.1:0-6470 GCF_938045175.1 uncultured Tepidimonas sp. | reverse complement strand
ATACTTGAACTTTTGCGCTATTCTCTTGTGGTTGAAGAAGCAAGGTATCGGAGGTCTGGACTTGAAAACCTTGATGCTACTCATGGCGCAGTATGACGCACAAGCCGTCATACCCGTAGAGGTCGTCTGTCGAGATTACTTCCAGCACCTGACGCCAGAAAAGTTCATTCGCAAATGTGCCTCTGGCGAAATACGACTCCCGTTGGTTCGCATGGAAGGGAGCCAAAAGTCCGCCAAAGGAATACATCTGCAAGACTTGGCGGATTATCTGGACGCCCGCCGTGAAGCAGCCAAAAAGGAGTTGCAGCAATTAACGTTCTAGGCAAGCCATGGATTATGATCGCAATCCATGAACATGCCCGATATCCAAACCATCAACGAGCAGCAGCTACACCTGCACTCGCCGGTGTGCTTCGATTGGTTCCACCCCTACACCTGCCCGTACCGCAGCGAGTCGCCGCACGGGGGTGAGGGGCGCGACAAAGGCGTGCTGATTGCCACCGAGCGCGGACTGGAGTGCATCGACTGCGGCTATTTGCAGCCGCTGCCGCGTCCGCGTGAGTTTTCGTTGGAGTCGTCGCTTGCCCTGGCATCAAGCCTTGGGCTTGATGTGCGAAAAATGCTCCAAGAGCAGCGGATTAGCGTTCAGCAACTCATCGACGCTTACCGCGAGGCACTCTCCACCAAAGGCGCTATCGTCGAGGGCATGACGCCCGAACAAGCCGAGCAAGCCGACAAGGCTTGACGGTGCATCGATACGATGCTGCTGTGCCTGCATCGAGTCCAGTTGGCCCTTGAGGGCGTAGAGACCCGTCCAGGACGGGAGTTTTCGCTATCGCCCGACTGGATCACGGACGAGCAGCACCCGAGTCCTGGCCAATGGATCGAGGTCGTGGGGCGCCGCACCGAGCACGACGGATCCCACAGCTACCGAATCCACACCCTTCCCTTTCAGGACTGGAAATTTTTGCCCGTTAGCATCGGGGCGAAAGTGCTAGGGTGGCGCCCGGCGCGGATGTAGTTGCCGTTCTTGCCGATGCGCACCATGTGCGTCAGCTCGTCGGTGGCGAAGGGCACATCCAGCACCACCTCCGGCGTGGTCGTGAGGGTCTTGACTGTCTGGCGGCTCCACATGCCCGTCTCGAAGCGGCCGCCATCGGCCAAATAGCGCCGCTGGTAGGGGTAGAGCAGCGTGGCGTTGTGTGGCATATGGTGTATCTCGGTGCTACACTGTGACCATGACCGCGCTGACCTTCGACACGCTCAAGTTCGCCCGCCGCCTCAAAGAGGCGGGGATGGACCCGCGCTTGGCCGAAGAGCAGGCCGAAGCATTGGCCGAGGCGCTGGAGGCGAATCTGGAAAACCTCGCCACCAAGGCCGACATCGCCGACCTACGCAAAGACATGCAGCTCATGGAGCAGCGCCTCATCATCAAACTCGGCAGCATGATGGTGGTGGCCGTGGGCGTGGTGGCGGCGCTTGCCAAGCTGCTGTGAGTCACGGCGGCGGATAGCAACGACGTCAAAATCCTCTCCACAGGCGTCGCCAACCTTGGCGAAGCCAAGCCCATCCAAAGGTGGGAGCCGCACGTGCGCGTGCCCAAAGTGGGGGCGCGATGACCCGGGCGGGCCACGTCACCATTGACCTGACGCTGCCCTCCCCGGCAGTCTCCCCAGTGCTACAAAAGTGCTACGCGATACCGCCGGACCTCGGGCTTCTCATAGGCGCGCTCGTTTTTCGTCTGTCCACTGCATCATCGGCGCCACCGACAGGCGCCAGGGGGAGCGCGGATGGGTCGGCAAGAAGTCGCTCATGGGGCGCGGATTATCTCCGATCGCCCCGCCGCTACCCCACGAGGGCGTCAACCCATGTGCAGGCCGCCGTTGATCGAGAAGTCGGCCCCGGTCGCAAAGCCGGCGTCGTCGCTGGCCAACCACGCGACGATGGAAGCGATCTCGCGCGGCTCACCCAAGCGCTTGACCGGGATCTGCGCGACGATTTTCTCCAGCACGTCGGGGCGAATCGCCTTGACCATGTCGGTGGCGATGTAGCCGGGGCTGACGGTGTTGACCGTCACGCCCTTGGAGGCCAGTTCCTGCGCCAGCGCCATCGTGAAGCCGTGCATCCCCGCCTTGGCCGCCGAGTAGTTGGTCTGGCCCGCCTGGCCTTTTTCGCCGTTGACGGAGGAGATCTGAATGATGCGGCCCCATCCCCGCTCGACCATATCGGGCACGACCTGCTTGGTGACGTTGAACATCGACGTCAGGTTGGTGTTGATGACCGCGTCCCAGTCTTCCTTGGTCATCTTGAGGAACAGCCGGTCACGGGTGATGCCGGCATTGTTGACCAGCACGTCGATGGGCCCGTGCTCCGCCTTGGCTTTGGTGAACGCCTGTACCGTAGAGTCCCAATCGGCGACGTTGCCGACGCTGGCATAGAAGGTGTAGCCCAACGCCTTTTGTTCGTCCAGCCATTTTTGATAGTCGCGCGTGGGGCCGCAGCCGGCGATGACCTTGAAGCCGGCCTTGTACAGGGCCTGGCAGATGGCGGTGCCGATACCGCCCATGCCACCGGTGACGTAAGCGACGCGTGGTTGGCTCATGGTGTGCTCCTCTGAGTGATGGGTGTGTGATGAAAAAACGGGGCGACGGATACGCCTCAGCGCTCGACACAGAGGGAGACCCCCATGCCGCCGCCGATGCACAAGGCGGCTAGCCCCTTGCGGGCGTTGCGGCGCTGCATCTCATGCAACAGCGTGACCAGGATGCGGCAACCCGATGCGCCGATGGGGTGCCCCAAGGCGATCGCGCCGCCGTTGACGTTCACCTTGGCCGGATCGACACCCAGCCCCAGGTTGACCGCGCAGGCCTGGGCGGCGAAGGCCTCGTTGAGTTCGAACAGATCGACGTCGGCTACCGACCAACCGGCGCGCGCCAGCGCCTTTTGCGACGCCGGCACCGGCCCCATACCCATGGTGGCGGGATCGAGCCCGCTGGTGCCGAAGCTGGCGATGCGCGCCAGCGGTGGCAGGCCAAGCTCGGCCGCCTTGCGCGCGCTCATGACCATGACGGCCGCAGCCCCGTCGTTGATGCCACTGGCGTTGCCGGCCGTCACGCTACCCGTTTTGTCGAAGGCGGGCTTGAGGCTGGCCAGCGCCTCGGCACTGGTCTTGCGGTTGATGTATTCGTCGGTGTCGAACAGCACCGGATCACCCTTGCGCTGCGGGATGCTGACCGGGACGATCTCGTCCTTGAACTTGCCCGCATCCTGCGCCGCAGCGGCTTTTTGCTGGCTGGCCAGCGCGAGCGCGTCCTGCATCTCGCGCGTGATGCCGTGCGCGCGGGCGACGTTTTCGGCGGTGATGCCCATGTGGTACTGGTTGTAGACGTCCCACAAGCCATCGACGATCATGGAGTCGATCATCTTCCAGTCGCCCATGCGTTGGCCCTCGCGGCTGCCCATCAGCACGTGCGGTGCGAGCGACATGTTCTCCTGCCCCCCCGCGATGACGATGTCGCTGTCGCCCCACGCCACCGCCTGCGCGGCCAGCATGACCGCTTTCAGCCCGGAGCCGCAGACGGCGTTGATGGTCAGCGCCGGTGTTTCCTTTGGCACGCCGGCCTTCATGGCAGCCTGGCGGGCCGGGTTTTGCCCGCAGCCTGCGGCCAGCACCTGGCCCATGATGACCTCACCGACTTGGGCCGCGGGCACCCCGGTGCGCTCCAGCAGGGCACGGATGACGACCGCTCCCAGATCGGTGGCGGGCGTCTTGGCCAAGGTGCCCCCAAATTTGCCGATGGCGGTGCGCACGGCACCCACAATGACGATGTCTTGCATGACGGATTCCTTCTCTGACCTGTTGAAAACCCAATCGGCGCGGGCAGCCGCCGCGCGCCGCCTCAAACGGTGGAGCCTCCGGTGGCCAACGTGGCCAGCGCATCCTCGGCGCGCACCTTGACATAGCGCCCGGGCGCGGGCTCGATGGGCCGGTAGCGTCGGTTGCCATAGGTGCGGGGAGCCGCGACCTGCCGCCCGGCCTGCGCCGCCAGCCAGGGCGCCCAATCGGTCCACCAGCTGCCCTTGTGCTCGGTGGCGGCGGCCATCCAGTCGTCCACCGCGGGCGGGAAGTGCCCCTCGGGCCCCGTCCAGAAACTGCGCTTGCCTTTGGACGCGGGATTGATCACCCCCGCGATGTGCCCCGACGCCCCCATGACGAAACGCACCGGGCCACCCAGGTGCTGCGTGCTCGCGTAGGCCCCACCGATGGGCACGATGTGGTCCTCGCGCGAGCCGTACACGTACGCTGGCACGTCGATCGCCCCCAGGTCGAGCCGCTGGCCACAGGTGGTCAGCTTGCCGGGCTGGCAGAGTTCGTTTTGCAGATACAGGTGACGCAGGTACCAGGCGTACCATTTGCCCGGCAGGTTGGTGCTGTCGCTATTCCAGTACAACAGGTCGAACGGCGGCGGCGTCTCGCCCTTGAGGTAGTTGCCCACGACGTAGTTCCAGACCAAGTCGTTGGGCCGCAGAAAGCTGAACGTGGTCGCCAGTTCCCGCCCGGGCAGCAGCCCGCCGTTGGCGAATTGCAGCTCGCGGTAGCGCACGAACGCCTCGTCGATGAAAACGTCGAGCACGCCCGTGTCGGTAAAGTCGAGCAGGGTCGTCAGGAACGTGGCGCTTTGCACCTTGCGCTCGCCGCGTGCGGCCAGCACCGCCAGCGCGGTGCCCAGCATCGTGCCGCCAACGCAAAAGCCCAGCGCGTTGATGGTCTCGGCCTTGCCGATCTCGCGCACGATGTCGATGGCGCGAATCACCGCGTCTTCGATGTAGTCGTCCCACGTGGCCTGCGCCAGCGTGGCGTCCGGGTTGCGCCAACTGATGACGAAGGTGCGATGCCCCTGCTCCACCGCGTAGCGCAGAAACGAATTGTCCGGCTGCAGGTCGAGGATGTAGTACTTGTTGATGCACGGCGGCACCACCAGGAACGGCCGCTCGTACACCTTGGTCGTGAGGGGCTTGTACTCGATGAGCTGAAACAGCGCGTTTTCGAACACCACCTGCCCTTCGGTGGTAGCGACGTTGCGTCCGACCTCGAACGCGCTGTGGTCGGTCATCGAGACGTAACCCTGTTGCAGGTCGTGCAACAGGTTCTGCACGCCGCGGGCGATGCTCTCGCCGCGCGTCTCGATGGCCTTTTGCTGCGCCTCGGCATTGTAGGCCCAGAAGTTGCTCGGCGCGCTCGCGTCGATCCACTGCTGGACGGCGAAGCGGATGCGGGCGCGCGTCTTGGCATCGGCCTGCACCGCGTCGGCCATGCGCATCAGGGTGCGGGTATGGAGCAGATACAGCGCCGCCGCGTGGGCCGCGACCGGGTTACGCGCCCAGGCGTCGCTGGCAAAGCGCCGGTCGTCGCGCGGTGGCTGTACCTGCAGGCCCTGGCGCCAGAGTTCGCCCAACTCGCGCAGGTAGTCCTGCTGGATCGCCGTCCACTGCTGGGGGTCGAGCGCCACCGGCTGGCCCGACAGACCCTGCAAGAGAGCGGACAAGCCGCCGATCTCTGCCCCGGCCCCGGGCGCGCCACCCGAAGCCAACCCGGCAGCCCCCCCTGGCATGGCCGACTGCATCGCCTGGATCCATGGCTGCCAGGCCTGCGCCGACCATGGCCCCCACGTCAATGGGTCACGGCCCGTCGTTGTCATCGCACGGTCTCCTTGTCGGTTATGGGCCACATGGTAACGCGCTGGACGGGCATTTCCGTGACAATCGCGCTCGGTGGCGTTCGGATTTTCCCGGGGGTCACGTTTCCATCGACCCTCGGCCGATGTCGAGTGTCGCTACCCAGACTTCCACGACGCTGACGGGCAGGCACCGATGTATCTCGTGATTCTGGCTTGGGGCTACGTGGTCTTGATGATGGTGCTGGCCGAGGCCCTCAGCCCCAATGGCACCCTGCTGGGCGCCTTTTTCACGCTGTTGCTCTACGGCGTGGGCCCGATGGCATTGGTCATTTATCTGATGGGCACACCGCTGCGCCGACGGCATCGGCGCAGCGTGAAAGCCGCCCAGGCCGATGCCGCCACAACCGCCACCGGTTCAGGCCAACCAGATGGCGGCAGCCTGCCGGCCACTGCCGCCCAGGACGGCGGCGTCGCGCCGGTGCGAGAAAAACCGTGACGCATCGCTGGCGGTGCACCAGGCGCGCGAGCCGTCATGACCACTGACCCGACCGAACCCCAAGCGCTGCAGGCGCCGCCGTGCCAGCAGCGGCAGGTTGGCCAGCCAGCGGTCACTGCGATTCGGTGACGGCGTGAAGGCGTCGGCGTCGGACGGGCAGACGGACACGAACGCCCGCACCACCTCGGGCCCGACCTCGAACGCCTGCTGCCCGATGGCGGCACCGATCCAGGCGCAGATGGTCTGGCGTCGCGCCGCGTCACGGGCGGCCGGCCAGTGCTCGCACAGCGCCTCCA
>NZ_CALIND010000103.1:0-5920 GCF_938045175.1 uncultured Tepidimonas sp. | reverse complement strand
CCTTCCTCATCGATGTGCACGTCAAACTGACGGGTGAGCTGATGCGTCGGATCGCCAATGAGGGGGAACTTGGCTTTGCCCACGGCAGGCGACGTTTCATGCCACACCTTGTGCGAGAAGTGCGTATCGGTGGTGATGACGTACACCTCGGCGCCCAGCTTCTGAAACTCGGCGTAGTGCTCGGCCGCGTCCTCCACCTCGGTCGGGCAGTTGAAGGTGAACGCCGCGGGCATGAAGATCAGCACCGACCAGTGGCCCCTGAGCGACTGGTCCGTGATCTCGACGAACTTGCCATTGTGAAACGCTTGCACTTTGAAGGGTTGAACTTGCTTGTTGATGATGCTCATAGAGCGCTTCCTTTCTTGAGACGGGTTGAACACTGACAACCACGATAGCGGTACGGGACATCCGTACCAACACCGATATCATAGCTCGAAACAATCGTTACGCTGTATTGATAGTTTCTATTGTCCGCATCGACTCACGCTATGTATCCGTAATACGACTCACTCGTATTTGTGATAAAGTATGGATTCACCAATCGACTCAACTCGGTATCATGCGCATCGCTGCTGTGGCACGTGCGGCCCGCGCGACGCGCCATTGACCACCTGCGCCGCCTGCCCAGCAAACCAGCCCGCTAGTGGCGCAAAGTGGCGCGTGCAGAGAAAACGATATACAACTCGGTAATGCGCTTTGCGTTCCTGCCCTCCTCGCCTGCAGCCACCCCCGCGACACCCGTGGCACGGCGCCATCCCGTGCACGCTCGGGTTTGGGGTGTGACGCTTGCGGTGACCGCAGGCCATGGGTTGGCGCTTTGGGCGCTGCAGCAAGCGTGGCAGCGACCGGTATCGCCCCAAGTTACCCCGCCACGCGTGGTGCAAGTCTCCCTCGCGCCGGCCGCGGTTACCGCCCCTGCACCGGTGCCAGAGCCTGCGCCGATCACGCCACCCTCCCGGCGCGAGCCGGTGCCGCGTCAATGGCCCAAACCAGTCCCGCGCTCGTGGACGGCACCAGAAGCGACGCCGCCTGCGCCCGCCCCCGTCGCAACACCTGCCCCCGCAGAGGCGGCAACCGAAACCTCCGTGCCCATCGCCGCCTCCACGCCCGTGAGCACTGCCGCAGCGGCGACCCAGGGCGGGCCATCCATCGCCACGGAGGCCGCCGCGTCGGCACCCGCGGCCCCTCCAGCACCGCCGCGCATCGAGTTGCCCTCGGCCAGCGCCGCGTACCTCAACAACCCGCCACCGGCGTATCCGGCGCTATCTCGCCGCTTGGGCGAGCAAGGCCGCGTGGTGTTGCGCGTGCGCATCGAGCCCGATGGCACCGCTTCCGCCGCCGAAATCCGCACTTCCAGCGGCTACGAGCGGCTCGACGAGGCAGCCCGGCAGGCGGTCTTGTCGTGGCGCTACGTGCCGGGCAAGCGCAACGGCGTGCCAGAGGCCATGTGGTTTTTGATCCCGATCCAATTTGAGCTGCGCTGACAAAGCCACCCGCCCTGCCGATATTCGAAACCGACTCGTTGAAGATAGGAAACGACCCACCATGGAAACCACAGCAATGCCCACCGCTTTCGGACTCGCCCACTTGTGGGCGCAAGGCGACGGCGTCATCCGCGCCATCGCCATCCTCTTGCTGTTGATGTCGGTGGTCTCTTGGGTGGTCATCGTCCTCAAGGCGCTGGACCTGCGCCGCTACCGCGCCCAGGCGCGCCGGGTCGAGGCGTTTTGGCACGCCAGCGACTTCGCCGACGGGCTGGAGCGCCTCGGGCGCGAGGTGGACAACCCATTCCGACTGCTGGCGGTGCACGGTCGGGATGCAGCCGCCCACCTCCAGGGGCAAGACGGGTCACCCCGCACGCCTCAACTGCACGACCAGCTCGACCTGAGCGAATGGGTGCAGCGCGGCCTGCGCCACGCCATCGACGATTTCGTCGCGCGGTTGCAATCGGGCCTGTGGATCTTGGCGTCAGTGGGCTCGACCGCGCCGTTCGTGGGGCTGTTCGGCACGGTCTGGGGCATCTACCACGCCTTGATCGGGATTGGCATCTCAGGCTCCTCCACCCTCGATCAAGTGGCGGGCCCCATCGGTGAGGCGCTGATCATGACCGCACTCGGCTTGGCCGTGGCCATCCCCGCCGTGCTGGGCTACAACGCCCTGGTGCGCGGGCACAAGGCGCTGGTGCATCGCGTCAACCGCTTCGCGCACGATTTGCATGCCTACTTCGTGACCGGCGCACGGGTGATGAGCCGCCAAGCCGACGACAGCAAAGTGCGGCCCTTGCGCAGTGAAGCGCGCTGAGCGCCAAGTGGAGACTCAAGCCATGGCCTTTTCCATCCAAGACGACCAAGACGGCGAGCTGCTGAGCGAAATCAACATGATCCCGCTCATCGACGTGATGCTGGTGCTGCTGATCGTGTTCATGATCACCATTCCCGTCATGAAGCACGCCGTCTCCGTCAACCTACCCCAGGCAAGTGCCACGCCACAAACGCCACCACCCCAGGCTGTGCGGTTGAGCATCGCCGCCGACGGCAGCTACCGCTGGGACGACGAGGACGTCGATGACGCCACCCTCGAGCAACGCCTGCAAACCATCGGCGCCCTTGACAACCAGCCGCCGCTGCAGATCCTGGCAGACCGGGAGGTACGCTACGAACGCGTGGCACAGGCGCTGGCAGCCGCGCAGCGTGCCGGCTTGCGCAGCGTGGGCTTCGTGACCGAGCCCGAGCGGTAAGAGTGCAAGACGTGCGAAGATACGTGCCGTTCGATTCGCAGCCACGGTCATCCAGCCCGAGTACCGGGAACTTGCTCCCCCGACGACCGATCCTACACTGCGGAAGATTCCCCACCCTAGACCGCCTCGATGACAGGAGACGTCTGCCATGAACTTCGACACCGCTATCCGTCGCTCTGACGCTCTGGTTGGCGACGCATCGCGCCAGCGCGTTCTGCGCAACACCTATTGGCTGCTCGCGCTCAGCCTCGTGCCCACCGTGCTGGGGGCGTGGATTGGGGTCAGCACGGGCATCACCGCCGCGCTGTCCGGCGGTATTGGCCTGCTCGTCTTTCTGGGTGGCGCATTCGCATTCATGTTCGCCATCGAGCGAACCAAACACTCGGCCACTGGCGTGGCGGTGCTGCTGGCGTTCACCTTCTTCATGGGGTTGATGCTGTCGCGGCTGCTGGCCGTGGTGCTGGGTTTTGGCAATGGCGCCCAGCTGGTCATGACCGCCTTCGGCGGGACGGCTGCCGTGTTTTTTGTCATGGCCAATCTGGCCAGCGTCGTCAAGCGTGACCTCGAAGGGTTGGCCAAGTGGCTGTTCTTCGGCGCCATCGTGCTGCTCATCGGCGGCATCATCAACGTATTCGTCGGCAGCACGGCGTTCATGGCCGCGCTGTCGGTGATGGCGATCGGCATCTTCAGCGCCTTCTTGCTGGTCGATCTCAAGCGCATCATCGACGGCGGCGAGACCAACTACATCTCCGCCACGCTGGCGCTGTATTTGAGCCTGTTCAACGTCTTCCAGAGTCTGTTGGCGCTGCTGGGTATCTTCGGCGGCGAGCGCGAATGAGGCCTTCTGCGGCGGTTTCGCTGGCTGCGTGACGGTTGACACCCGATCGGCCAGCGCCGTCTGATGCCCGAACCGCGAAAATGACGGTCCGGGCATCGTTTTTTTCGTGCCTCGTGGAGGTGGCCGATCCCTCCCCCTTCTCCGACAATCGGATCATGAGGTCGCTCGCCCCTGTTGCCTTCTCCACCGCCTATCGCTTGCCTGCCCGCACCGGCCTGGCGCTGGTGGCCGCGGCCACCATGCTGACGGGATGCGACGCGCTCGGCATCGACACGCCCGCCAAGCAAGCCCAGCGCCGCGAAGCCGAAGGTAAGGCCATTGGTGCAGCCTGCCGCCACACGCAGCGCAGCCTGGAAGATTGCTACGCGAGCAATCCAAAAGCTGCCAAAGCCGCCATCTTTGCTGGCTGGCGCGAGATGGACGAGTACATGCGGGAAAACGACATCCCCCCCGCGCCGCCGGCGCCGCCCAAGGTGGCCGACAGCGATGCCGTCAAGGAGGAGATCGTCGCGCCCGCTGGGCGCTGATGCGTCCGCCGCGTCAAGCCAGCGCTGCGTCGCGCTCGAAGACCGCGATGCTCTCGACGTGCGCGGTGTGGGGGAACATGTTGACCACGCCCGCCGCCGTGCAGCGGTAGCCTGCTTGGTGCACCAGCAAGCCCGCGTCGCGCGCCAGGGTCGCCGGGTTGCAACTCACATAGACGATGCGCTGCGGCGGTCGCCACGGCTGCCCTTCGGGCGTCGTGGGTGCCGGCGCACCCGACAGGGCCGCCTGGTGTAGATCGGCCAGGGCCTTGACCAGGGCAAACGCCCCCTCCCGCGGCGGGTCGACCAGCCACCGATCCGCCCGCCCGTCGGCCACCAATTGCGCCGGCGTCATCTCGAACAAATTGCGCGCGACGAAGGTGGTGGGCGCCAAGCCCCCGCGCTCCCGTTGGTTGCGCGCCCAGTTATCCCGGGACCGTGCCACCAGCGCCTCGCTGCCCTCGACACCCAGCACTTCGCCCGCCTGGGTGGCAATCGGCAGCGTGAAGTTACCCAGCCCGCAAAACCAGTCGATAACCCGCTCGTGCCGCTGCCCCTGCAACAAGCGTAGCGCGCGCCCGACCAGTACACGGTTGATGTGAGGGTTGACCTGGGTGAAATCGGTCGGGCGAAACGGCATGCGCAGACCGAACTCCGGCAGCGCATAAGACAGCTCGGGCGTGCCGTCGTCGGGGTCGAGACGGTGCACGCTCTCGGGCCCCTTGGGCTGCAGCCACCACTGCAGCGTGGCCGACGGATGGGCGCGGGCGAACGCACGCAAGCGATCCCGATCCGCGTCCGACAACGGCTCCAAGTGCCGCAGCACCAAAGCGGTCACGCCATCGCCACACGCCAGCTCGATCTGCGGGCAGGTCTCGCGCGCGTCCATCGCCATCAGCAAACCGCGCAAGGATGGCAGCAGCGCGCTCACCGGCGCTGGCAACACCGCGCACGAGCCCATGTCAGCCACATAGCTGCTCTTGCGCTCGTGAAAGCCGATCAGCACGTCCCCCTTTTTGGCCACATACCGCACCGACAGCCGCGCGCGCCAGCGGTAGCCCCAGGCGGGGCCGACGATGGGCGACAACACCTGCTCCGGCCGCACCTTGCCCAGCCGCCACAGGTTATCCTCGAGCACGCGCTGCTTGATCGCCACCTGCACCGATGGCTCCAGGTGCTGCATCTTGCACCCACCGCATGCGCCTGCGTGCAGGCCAAAGTGCGGGCAGCGCGGCGTGACGCGCCACGGCGATGCACGATGGATGGTCTGCACCTGTCCCGCTTCCCATTGGTTCTTGCGCCGGGTTACCACCACATCGACCCACTCACCGGGCAGCGCCCCCTCCACGAACACGACCTTGCCGTCGGGGCGGCGTGCGATGCCCTGCGCTTCGATATCCAGTGCCTGAATCCACAGCGCAGACGTGGGCACACCCGCGGGTCTGGGTGGTTCGTTCGGGGTGCTGGCGGGCAGACCGGCGTCGGCGCCGGCACACAGATCAGGGGTGGGGTTCATCAGCGGCTCGGCAGCAGGGTCAGCGGATCGACCGGCTTGCCCTGGCGCCGGACTTCGAAGTGCAGCTTCACCCGATCGGCGTCGCTGCTGCCCATTTCGGCGATCTTTTGCCCCTGGCGCACGGTTTGGTCCTCACGCACCAGCAACGCCTGGTTGTGGGCATAGGCCGTCAGGTAGGTGTTGTTGTGCTTGAGGATGATCAGGTTGCCATAGCCACGCAGGTCGGAGCCGGCATAGACCACGCGCCCGTCAGCGGCCGCCAGTACGGGGTCGCCCGCGCGCCCACCGATGCCAACCCCCTTGCT
>NZ_CALIND010000102.1:0-6568 GCF_938045175.1 uncultured Tepidimonas sp. | reverse complement strand
GCACGACGACCACGTGGTGCTGACGGTCGAGACGCCCGACGGCATCTTCAAGACCGAGGCCTCGTGGCTGATCGCCTGCGACGGCGCCAGCAGCGACACACGCCGCCTGATCGGTGCGGACTTCACCGGGCAGTTTTTCCAGGATCGATTCCTAATCGCTGACGTGGTGATGAAGGCCGACTTTCCGACCGAGCGCTGGTTCTGGTTCGACCCGCCCTTTCACCGCAACCAGAGCGTGCTGCTGCACAAGCAGTGCGACAACGTGTGGCGCATCGACTTCCAGCTCGGCTGGGATGCCGACCCCAACGAGGAGAAGAAGCCCGAGCGCGTCATCCCGCGCATCCAGGCGATGCTGGGGCCGGACGTGCCGTTCGAGCTGGAGTGGGTGTCGGTGTACCAGTTCGCGTGTCGGCGCATCGACCGCTTCCGCCACGGGCGCGTCATCTTTGCCGGCGACGCGGCGCACCAGGTCTCGCCGTTCGGTGCGCGCGGGGCCAACAGCGGCGTGCAGGACTGCGACAACCTGAGTTGGAAGCTCAAGGCCGTGCTGGACGGCGACGCGCCCGAGGCCCTGCTGGACACGTACCACGACGAGCGCGCCTTTGCCGCCGACGACAACCTGCGCAACTCCACGCGCTCGACGGACTTCATCACGCCCAAGAGCCGCACCTCGCTGCGCCTGCGCAATGCGGTGCTGGAGCTGGCGCGCACCGAGCCGTTTGCGCGCCCGCTGGTCAACAGCGGGCGGCTCTCGACGCCCACCCCGTATATCAACTCCCCGCTCAACACCCCGGATGCGGAGCCGTTTGCCGGGCGCATGACGCCGGGCACCAATTGCGCCGATGCCCCGATCGACGTCGACGGTCGACCCGCATGGCTGCTGAACCAGCTCGGGGATGGCTTCGTGCTGCTGGCGTTTGGGCCCGCTGAGCCGGTGCGCGTGGGCGGCGTCGAGGCGCGGGTGCTGCAGGTGGGCCGCGACCTGCACGACCCCACGGGCGTGCTCGCGCAGCGCTACGACGGCCAGCCCGGCACGGTCTACCTGATCCGGCCCGACCAGTACGTCGCCGCGCGCTGGCGCCGCTTCGACGCTGCTGCTGTCCAGGCCGCCCTGGCGCGTGCGCTGGCGCATGTGCGGGTTTGAACCGGGCTGTGCGCCGCGCCCTCATTCGGAGCTTGTCATGCCGCTGAACCGCCAACCCCACATCCCCGAGCCCGACGCCTTTTACGAGGAATTGATCAACGCCCAGCGCGACCTCACCGACGAGCAGGCGGAGATGTTTCTGGCCAAACTGGTGTTGATCCTGGCCAACCACGTCGGCGACCGCGCCGTGCTGTCCGAGGCGATCACGCTGGCGCGGGCCAACACCCTCGCCACCACTGCCGCTTGACCCTGTCATGTCCCTGATCAACGAAACCCACGATCCCGCCCTGCGCAGTTGGGTCGCCAGCGCCAACCAGCCCGGCCACGACTTTCCCATCCAGAACCTGCCGTTTGCCAGCGTACGTCGCCGTGGCACCGGAGAGCCTTTCCGCGGCGGCGTGGCCATTGGTGACGCCATCGTCGATCTCGCCGCGCTGCACCGCGCACATCCGTTCGACGGGCTGACGGCCGAGGCCCTGGCGGCGGGGGCCGAGCCCCAGCTCAACGCGCTGATGGGCTTGGGCCCGGCGCACTGGAGCGCGCTGCGGCTGGCGCTGTCGCACGCGCTGCGCGAGGGCAGTGCGCTGCGCGCCGTCGTCGAGCCCTGCCTGATGCCGCAGGCCGAGGCCGAGTACGGGCTGCCCGCCCGCATCGGCGACTACACCGACTTCTACACCTCCATCCATCACGCGACCAACATCGGGCGCCTGTTTCGGCCCGACAATCCGCTGCTGCCCAACTACACCTGGGTGCCGATCGGCTACCACGGGCGTAGCTCCAGCATCGGTGTGTCGCCGCAGGCGTTTCGCCGCCCGCGCGGCCAGATCAAGGCCCCCGACACTGCAGCGCCCGTGCTGGCACCCAGTCGGCGGCTGGATATCGAACTCGAACTCGGCGTCTTTGTGGGCCCTGGCAACGCGCTGGGCGAGCCCATCCCCGTGGCCGAGGCCGAGGCGCACGTGTTTGGCATCGTGCTGCTCAACGACTGGTCGGCGCGCGACATCCAAGCCTGGGAATACCAGCCGCTGGGCCCGTTCCTGGCCAAAAACTTCGCCACCACGATTTCGCCTTGGGTGGTGACGCTGGAGGCGCTGGCGCCGTTTCGTGTCCCGTTCGAGCGCCCAGCCGATCACCCCCCGCCCTTGCCCTACCTGGACCATCCCCGCCTGCGCGAGCAGGGTGCCGTCGACATCCAGCTCGAGATCGCGTGGCAGACGATGCGCATGGCAGAGCAAGGCCTGCCGCCGCACCCCGTTGCGCAAACCAACTACCGCTATGCGTACTGGACGCTGGGGCAGATGGTGGCGCACCACACCGTCAACGGCTGCAACCTGCAGCCCGGCGACTTGTTGGGCACGGGCACCCTCTCGGGCCCGCAGCCCGAACAGGCCGCCGCTTTCATCGAGCTGACGCAGGGCGGCAAACAGCCGCTGACGCTGCCCAGCGGCGAAGCGCGCACCTTCCTGGAGGACGGCGACACTGTCGTGCTGCGCGGCTGGTGCGAGGCGTCCGGCGCAGTGCGCATCGGCTTTGGCGAATGCCGGGGGACCGTGTTGCCCGCCCGGTCTGGCGATCAGGACCAGTAAACTTCGTCGCCCCGGGCGCGTGTGCTCGCCTCGGGCGTTCCATCGGCATCGGCGGGGCCCCCGGCCTGGGGGGCCGGGTTTTTTCACGGAATACCATGATGACGGATTGGGTTTTTCGGCTGGCCCGCTGGTCGGCCTTGACCGGCGGTTTGGTTCTCGTGGCGATCACGGTCATGGTCGTCATCAGCGTCACGGGTCGCGCGCTCACTGGGCTGGGGCTGGGCCCCGTGCCGGGCGACTTCGAACTCGTCGAGCTGGGCACGGGTGTGGCGGTTTTTTGGTTTCTGCCGTGGACGTTTCTGCGCGGCGGACATGCCACCGTCGACCTGCTCTACCACCACTTGCCACGCGCCGTTCAGCACGTGCTGACCTTGGTGTGTGACGTGCTCATGCTGTTGCTGTGGGCGGTGCTGACCTGGCGGCTTTGGGATGGCATGCTGGAGAAGCGCGAATACCTCGAGACCACCTTCATCCTGCAGCTGCCCGTTTGGTGGGCGTATGCCGCGTGTGTGGTCGGTGCTGCCATTGGCTGCCTGGCCTACGCGGCCAAGGTAGCGATCGATCTGGGACTGGCGCGCTACCCGCAGGGTTGGCCGGTGGCATCCGCGGGAGCGCATTGACATGACGGGGATCGAACTGGCCGCATGGTCGTTTCCGGTCTTGCTGGCGCTCATTTTCATTCGCGTGCCCATCGGGCTGGCCATGGCCCTCTGTGGAATCGGCGGGGCGGTGCTCATCTACGGCACGCCGGCGCCCCTGCTCAATCAGCTCAAGCAGGTCACGTTCACCACGTTTTCGAACTACAACCTTTCGGTCGTGCCGCTGTTTTTGCTGATGGGGCAGTTCGCGGCACTGGGCGGCCTGTCGCGCGCGCTGTTCAAGGCGGCCGAAGCCTGGATTGGCCACTGGCGCGGTGGCGTGGCCATGGCGGCCGTCGGTGCCTGTGCGGGTTTCGGCGCCATCTGTGGCTCGTCGCTGGCCACGGCCGCCACCATGGGGCAGGTGGCCTTGCCCGAGCTGCGCCGCGCCGGTTACTCGGGGGCGCTGTCCACGGGCTGTCTGGCTGCCGGGGGGACGCTCGGCATCTTGATTCCCCCCTCCGTGGTGCTCGTCATCTACGCGATCTTGACCGAACAGAACATCGCCAAGCTGTTCCTGGCCGCCTTCATCCCTGGCGTGCTGGCGGCCGTGGGCTACCTCATCGTCATCTCGCTGTACGTGCGGGCTCGGCCGAGCAGCGCCGGGCGCATGGCGCCCGCGCCCATGGCCGAACGCTGGAAGGCACTCGTCCAAACGTGGCCGGTGATCGTGATTTTTCTGGCCGTGGTGGGGGGTATCTACAGCGGCATCTTCACCCCCACCGAGGGGGCGGCCGTCGGGGCCTTCGGAACAGGGTTGGCGGCCTGGCTGGCCGGTGGCCTCAACGCCCGCACCCTGCGCGAAGCCATTTATGGCACCGCGGTGGCCACGGGCATGATCTTCATGATCGTGCTCGGTGCCGGCCTGTACAACACGTTTTTGGCGCTGTCGCAACTGCCGCAGGAGCTGGCGCAATGGGTCATCGGCCAGGGCCTTAGCCCGTGGGTGGTGCTGGCGGCGGTGCTCGTGATCTACCTGTTGCTGGGCTGTGTCATGGATTCGCTGTCCATGATCCTGCTGACCATCCCGATCTTTTTTCCGATGATCATGGGTCTGGATTTCGGCTTGACGCCCGAAGAGACGGCCATCTGGTTCGGCATTCTGGTGTTGATCGTGGTCGAAGTGGGCCTGATCACGCCGCCTGTGGGCATGAACCTGTTCGTCATCAACAACTTGGCGCGCGATGTGCCGATCCAACACACCTACCGCGGGGTGCTGCCGTTCGTTGTCAGCGACCTGGTGCGTACGGCGATCTTGGCCGCGTTTCCTGGTATTACCTTGTTTGCGCTATGGCTGACGTCGTGAAGCCCACCATGCCCGCAGACGGTGCGGGTGTGCATTCGACCGCACCCTCGATCTCGCGTGTCGGGTTGGTCGGGCTGGGGCCTAGAGCGCGTGCCGGAACATCCGGTGTGCACCGCCGCTACCGTGCCCGCTGCGGTGGCAGCAATACCGTTAAGATCGGCAACCGCTGGCTCTACCCCGATGCACGCTCAAGGAGCTGCGGATGCTGTTCGCGGCGCACGGCATGGGCTTGATCAAGCGGGACACCGAGAATCCGGCCGACAGCCAGATGTTGTTTCCAGCGCGCTTTCGGGTCCGCTGAGCGCCGGATCCGCTGCCCAACGGCCGTCCGCCAAGGGGCGATGGCCCCTCGGACGTCACAGGTTATCGAGGAAGCTGCGCAGCTTCTCCGAGCGGCTGGGATGCTTGAGCTTGCGGATCGCCTTGGCCTCGATCTGGCGGATGCGCTCGCGCGTGACGTCGAACTGCTTGCCCACCTCCTCCAACGTGTGGTCGGTGGACATTTCGATGCCGTAGCGCATGCGCAGCACCTTGGCCTCGCGCGGGGTTAGGGTGTCCAGGATTTCCTTGACCACCTCGCGCAAGCCAGCCTGCATGGCGGCATCGACCGGTGCCACGTTGCTTGTGTCCTCGATGAAGTCGCCCAGGTGGCTGTCGTCGTCGTCGCCGATGGGGGTCTCCATCGAGATCGGCTCCTTGGCGATCTTCATGATTTTGCGGATCTTGTCCTCCGGCATCCCCATTTTTTCCGCCAGGATCGAGGCGTCGGGCTCCACGCCAAACTCCTGCAGGTGCTGGCGCGAGATGCGGTTCATCTTGTTGATGGTCTCGATCATGTGCACCGGGATGCGGATGGTGCGCGCCTGATCCGCGATCGAACGCGTAATGGCCTGCCGGATCCACCAAGTGGCATAAGTGGAAAACTTGTAGCCGCGCCGGTACTCGAACTTGTCCACCGCCTTCATCAGGCCGATGTTGCCCTCCTGGATCAGGTCCAGGAACTGCAGGCCGCGGTTGGTGTACTTCTTGGCAATCGAGATTACCAGCCGCAGGTTGGCCTCGATCATCTCGCGCTTGGCGTCGCGCGACATGGCTTCGCCTTCGTTCATGCGCTTGTGGATCGCCTTGAGCTGCTCCAGCGGCACCACGACTTGCGTTTGCAGGTCGATGAGTTTTTGCTGCAACTCCTGGATGGCGGGGATGTTGCGCCCCAGCACCGCGCTCCACGGCTTGTTGGCCGCGGCTTGGCGTTCCACCCACTGCAGGTTGAGCAGGTTGGGCGGAAACTCGGCGATGAACTTCTCTTGCGGCATGCCACACTTGTCCACGATGATGCGGCGCAGCTCGCGCTCGATGCGACGCACCGTCTCGACCTGCTGGCGTACTTTGTCGCACAGCGTCTCGATCGCCTTGGCGGTGAAGCGGATCGTCATCAGGGTCTCGGTGATGCGCGCTTGCACCGCTCGGTAGCGCGGCGTGCCCCAGCCCTCGGCCTCGTAGACTTCGCGCAGCTCGTCGAACTGCGCGCGGATGGCGTCGAAGCGCTGTAGCGCCTCGCGCTTGAGCTCCTCCATCTTGCGCGTCAGCGCCTTGGAGCCGCCCTTGCCATCATCGTCGTCCTCGTAGTCGTCGAAATCTTCCTCGGCGACGTAGTCGTCGGCTTCGTCGGCGTCGGTAAAACCGTCCACCACCGCCGAGATGATGGTCTTGCCCTCGCGGATTTCGTCGGCCATGACCAGGATGTCGTGGATGATGGCAGGCGACTCCGAAATGGCTTCCATCATCTCGTGCAAACCGCGCTCGATGCGCTTGGCGATCTCGATCTCGCCCTCGCGCGTGAGCAGCTCTACCGGGCCCATTTCGCGCATGTACATGCGCACGGGGTCGGTGGTGC